>CAYVYD010000063.1:2627-11244 GCA_964454415.1 uncultured Hyphomicrobiaceae bacterium
GGGAAGGATGTGATCGGCGACGAAGGCGCGCACCTTGAGCCGCGTCTCTTCGATCTCCGGTGAGAGCGTGAAGTCGATCATGATCGGGGTCTCTCTCGTTAGGGCTGGAACGCTTAGGCTCAACCGAGCGCCAACAGGGCGCCGCCGTCGACGGGCACGATGGTGCCAGTCATAAAGGAACCGGCATCGGAGGCAAGCAGCAGCAGTGGACCGTCGAGCTCGGCGAGCTCGCCGACGCGCGCCTGGGGAATGCCCGCGAGCATCGCCTTGCCCGCGTCGCTGGCCAGGAAGGCGGCGTTCATCTCGGTCGAGAAGTAGCCGGGCGCCAGCGCGTTGACCCGGATGCCGTGGCGGGCGAGCTCCAACGCCATCGACCGGGTGAGTTGCGAGACGGCGGTCTTGGAGACGCCGTAGGCGGTGAGCGTCTTCTGCACCAGACCCGCGCCCAGGACGGAGGTGATGTTGACGATCGAACCGCCCTTGCCGTGATCGCGCATGCGCCGCGCCGCCTCGCGGCCGACGCGGAAGACGCCGTCCAAATTGACGTCCATGACGGCCCGCCAGTCCTCGTCGCTGATGTCGAGGAACCAGGCGCTGCCGGCGACGCCCGCATTGTTGACCAGGATCGTGACGGCCCCCAACTCGTCCTCAACGGCGTCGAAGGCCTTGGCGATCGCCTTCGGATCGGCAACGTCGAGGCCGATCGCCGCGGCGCTGCCGCCCCCCTCGCGGATCGCTTGCGCGGTCTCCTCGAGGCGGTCGACGCGGCGGGCGGCGAGCGCCACGGCCGCGCCGGCGCGGGCCAGGGTCTGGGCGAAATGGCGCCCCAGGCCGCTCGAGGCGCCGGTCACCAGCGCCGTGCGCCCGTCTAGGCGAAACCGATCAGCGATATCCATGGACGAATCCCCGGGTGGAACAGCGGCTAAACTCATCAAAGATGCGGCGCGCGCGCAAGGGCGCCGCCGCGACGTGTGGATCAGGCCTGGAAGCCCGAGATCACGGCATGCGCGCAGGCGGCGCGCGCCCGCAACGCGTCCTGATCGAGCGTGGGGTGGACCTCGAACATCAGGCTCGTCTGTCCCAGAATGTGGGCGGTGGGCAGGGTCTCGACGGCGAGGCCGGCAAACGCCTTCTCGCGGTAGATCTCGGGGCAGAAGCCGGAAAAGGCGCGCACGCCCGCCTCGAGCAGGGCGGCGAGCACGTCGTCGCGGGTGACGTCGAGCCTGAGCTTCTCGGGCCGCAGGAACAGGGTGAGCTTGTAGTTGGCGTGGGCGACGCCCTCGCCGGGGCGGGGCATGTGGAGGGCCTCGCAATGGCAGAGCGCATCGCGCCAGATCGCGGCGTTGGCGGCGCGCCGTTCGAGCCAGGCGTCGAGCTTGCCGAGCTGTTGGAGGCCGATCGCCGCCTGCATCTCGGTCATCCGCCAGTTGGTGCCGACGCTCTCGTGCACGTAGCGGAAGCCCGGCGCGGCCGGGGGATGGCGCATCAGCTCGAAGCCCTTGCCGTGGTCCTTGAAGGACCAGGCGCGCCTGTAGGCGTCCTCGTCGCGGAACAGAACCAAGCCGCCCTCGCCGCCGGTGGTGACGATCTTGTCCTGGCAGAAGGAGAAGACGGCGGCGTCGCCGAAGCAGCCGGCCGGCTTGCCACCGATCGCCGCCCCGATCGACTGGGCGCAGTCCTCGATCACGGCGAGGCGATGCTGCTTGGCGAGCGCCATCAGCGGCTCCATGTCGACGGGCCAGCCCGCCAGATGAACGGCGATGACCGCCCTGGTGGCGGGGGTGATATATGGCTCGACGGTCGCGGCGCTGATGTTCTGGGAGTCGGGCTCCACGTCGGCGAAGACGGGCGTGGCGCCCACCATGGCAACGCAGCTCGCCGACGCCACGAAGCTCGCGGGCGTGACGATCACCTCATGGCCCGGCCCGATGCCCAGCGCCAACAGGGCGAGCTCCAGCCCGACGGAGCCGTTGGCCACCGCGACCGCGTGGGGAGAGCCGATGCGTGCCGCCATCGTCGCTTCGAAGCGGGCTACGCGCTCGCCGGTCCACTGGTTGACGCGGCCCGAGCGCAGCACCTCGACGACGGCGGCGATTTCGTCATCGGCGAAATGCGGCCAGCTCTCGTCGGCGCGCATCGCCAGATCGGTCGTGGTCGATGGAGCGTTCATCGCCTTCATTTATGCACGTTCATTCCCCACCAGATAGCCCCAAGGCGCTTAGCATGGCGGCGTTGACCTTGCGCGCGTCGAAGCGCTGCTCGGCGAGCCGCCGGCTGGCGCGCGCCATGGCCGCCAAGCGGTCGGGCCGCTTCAGCATCGCCGCCATGGCCTCGGCCAGGGCGGTGGCGTCGCGGGGCGGCACCAGCAGGCCGTTCTCGCCGTTCTCGACCGTCTCGCGGCAGCCGCGCGCGTCGGTGGTGATCACCGGGCGGCCGGTGGCGAGCGCCTCCAGCACCGTGCGCGGCATGCCCTCGCCATAGGAGGGGAGCACGTAGACGTGCGCCTCGGCGAGGAGCGGACGGACGTCCTCGACCTGACCCAGATAGGTGACCGCCGTGGCCACCTTGCGCAGTTCGGATAGGGAGTAGCCCGCGGGGCCGGTCTCCTCGGGGCCGGCCAGAAGGAAGCGGGCCGTCGGCGCCTTGGCCTTGACCGCCGCCGCGGCGGCGCAATATTCGGCGATCCCCTTGTAGCGCACCAGCCGCGCGATCATCAGAAAGGTCATGCCGCGGCCGGGCGGAGGCAGGGGCTGCTCCTGGAAGCGCTCGAGGTCGACGCCCGAACCGCTCACCACGCGGGTCGGCAGGCCGGGTGGGATGCATCCGGCCTCGGCGAGCACCGCCCGGTCGTCGGCGTTGTGGAAGATCGCCGCGTGGCTCGCGGCGAAGGCCCGCGCGTAGAGCCTTTCCGTCACCGCGCGCAGGATCCGCGCCTTGAGGCCGCCGCCATCGAGAAAGGCATAGCCCAACCCGGTCACCATGGGGACGATGCGGGGCACGCCGGCGCGGGCGGCGGCGAGCGAGGCGTAGATCGAGGGCTTGGGCGTGTAGCCCGTCACCACGTCGGGGCGGTGGGCGCGGAACAGGCGGGTGAGCGCGCGCAGCGCCGCCAGATCGGAGAACGGGTTGAGGCCGGTCCGCGACAGGGGGAATTCCAGCGGGGTGGCGCCGATCGCCTCGAGCTCGCGGGCGAGATCGGCGGAGAAATCAGGCGCCAGCGCCAGCACCTCGTGGCCCAGGCCACCGATCGCCTCGATGAGGGAGCGGCGAAAGAGGATGAGCGAGGGGGCGTGGGAGGCGACCAGGGCGACGCGTTTCGGCTTGGATCGCTGAATCAATGGAGCGTCCGCGGCATGTCCGACCAGCCCTCGATGTCTTCGTCGCCCTCGATCAACAGCTGTGCCCGGCTGCGGTAGCCTTCGACGCAATCGTTCAGCACCGGCTGCACCGCGTCGAGGTCCTGGGACTCGATCGCCTCCCGCAGGCGGTCGAGCTTGATCCGCAGCTCGTCGAGCGGCAGGAACGGCTCGAGGTTCTTCATCACGCGCGGATGCGGCGTCCCGGTGGTGTTCTCGCCGATCAAGAGCTCCTCGTAGAGCTTCTCGCCCTGGCGCAGGCCGACATATTCGATGGCGATGTCGCCGGACGGGTTCTTGTCGTCGCGAACCTCGAGGCCGGAAAGGTGGACCATGGTGTGGGCGAGGTCGTCGATCTTCACCGGCTTGCCCATGTCGAGCACGAACACGTCGCCGCCCTCGGCCATGGCGCCGGCCTGGATCACAAGTTCGGCGGCCTCCGGAATCGACATGAAATAGCGGATGATGTCGCGGTGGGTCACGGTGACGGGGCCGCCGCGCTCGATCTGCTTGCGGAAGCGGCGCACCACCGAGCCGGAAGAATCGAGCACGTTGCCGAAACGGACCATGGTGAAGAGCGTCAGCCCGTCCTCCTCCGCCGCGAGCGCCTGAAGCACGAGCTCTGCCAGTCGCTTGCTCGCGCCCATCACACTGGTCGGGCGCACCGCCTTGTCGGTCGAGATCAGCACGAAGCGTGAGACGCCGTGTTCGTTGGCGGCCTGGGCGAGCGCCAGCGTGCCGAAGGTGTTGTTCAAGAGCCCGGTCAACTGGTTGATCTCGACCAGCGGCACGTGCTTGTAGGCGGCGGCATGGTAGATGGTGTCTACGGCGTGGGCCGAGATGGTGTGGCGCACCAGGTTTTCATCCAGGATCGAGCCGAGGACGGGGACGACGACGGGCGCGTGCCAGCTCCCGCCCCCTTCGCGGGCCTCGGCGCCCAGGCCCTGGGCGAGCTCGCGCATCTGCATCTCGATCTCGTAGAGCGCGGCTTCGGAGACTTCGAACAGCACGAGCTTCTCGGCCCCCTGGCGCAGCACCTGGCGCGACAGCTCGGAGCCGATGGTGCCGCCGGCGCCGGTGATCATCACCGACTTGCCGCGGATGTCGCGGCTCAGCAATTCAGGATCGGGAGGCACCGGATCGCGGCCTAAGAGATCGTCGACGTCGACCGGGCGCAGATCGCTTACCTGGACGCGGCCCGAGGCGATATCTTCCAGCGCGGGAAGCGTTTTGACCACCACCTGATGGGATTCGAGATTGCGGATCACCGTCTTGCGCTGCAGGCGCGAGGCCGAGGGCATGGCGAGAAAGATCTCCTTGACGCCGTTGCGCTCGATCAGCTTGGCGATCTTGTCGGGACGGTAGACCTTGGTGCGGTCGATGATCTGGCCCCACAGGGACTTGTCGTCGTCGACGAAGGCGACCGTCTTGTACTTGCCGCTGCCGCGCAGCGCCCGCGACAGCTCAAGCCCGGTCTTGCCGGCGCCGTAGATGGCGACCTTGGTGCGCGGGTCGAAACTCGCCGGCGTCGCGTAGGGAATGGCGGCGAGCACCCAGCCGGCGAAGTGGCGCGACAGGCGGATCAGGGCGGCGGCGAACAGGCCGTAGATGACGACCACCGAGCGTGGCACGCCGGTGATGCCGGCCAGCAGGATCATGAGCACCCACAGCAACACGGCCAGCGCCACGGTGAGGTAGATGCGGGTGGCCGCCTCCTGGGCAATGTAGCGGGTCACCAGCCGGTAGAGGCCGCGGACATAGAAGGTGGCCACCCCGATCAGCGGCGCGGCGAGGAAGACCGCGAGGCTTTCCCGGTCGGGGGGCAGGTAGAACACGTTGAGGCGCAGCGAATAGGCGGCCCACAGGGCGAAAGCCAGCAGGAAGGCGTCGTTGGCGATCAGCAGGACGCGCTTGGCCCAGCGGGGCAGGTCGAGAAGCCGTGTGCGGAACTGTTTGGTCGACATGGGCGGATGCGTCGCGGAACGCGGGATCTCAACAGCCTGTTGGCGTCGTCGGCTTCTCTGCGTTGGTGGCCGTCTCGCCGGCGCGCGGGTTGCCTCGCGCCTTGCGGCCGAAAACGCAACTTAACCAATGACGTGCGGCGAGCATAGGCCGTTTTGACGCGCGCGGTTAACCCTGGCTCCCGGGCGGCGCCGGGGCGGCGTCACCAGAGCACGACGTCCTTGCCCTCGGCGCGCATCTTGTCGGCGCGCTCCTTCAGATATTCCTGGAAACGCTTGGTCTTGTAATGCTCGCCCTGGACGAAAGCGAACATGGTCATGAAGTGGAACGGCTTGAAATAGCCGGGCATGCGCGCGACCTCCGCCTCGCCGCCGCCCTTGCCCTCGACGCTCGCGGGATCCTTGGAAAAAAAGCACATGGTTGGCGTGAAGTTGATGCGCCAGCGCTGCGCTAGCTCCTTTTCGCTCATCACCTTGCCGTCGAAGTCTGTGACCTTGCGGGGGCCGTGAATGTCGAGTTGCAGGATGACGAAATTAGCCTTTATGAAGTCGGCCGCCTCGGGGTCGGCGAAGTTGACCGCGTGCAGCTCACGGCAATAGGGGCAGCCGCGCTGCTCCCACAGAACGGCGAAATTCTTGCCCTGGGCGGCGGCTTCCTCGAGGTCGTCCTTGAGCTCCATGAAGGACTGCAAAAACCAGGGCTGGGTGTAGAGCCCGGTGTCGTCCTTCATCGGCTCGACCCGCGTGGCGGCAATGGCCGCGCCCGGCGCCGCGGCGGCGGCGGCAAGGCCGGCGGTCATAGCCAACAGCTCGCGTCGCGTCGGTTTCATCACTTGCTCGGTTTCCTCCAGGCGGCACGGTTCGGGCCGCTCATGAATATTCATTTTAACATATATGCGCGCCGCCCCGGCTTACCATCGCGGAGATGGTGAAAAATGCTGCGGCGGATCATCCCACTGCGATGACGTGCAGTCGGCGGGGTCCGTGCGCCCCCATCACCATGGTCTGCTCGATGTCGGCGGTGCGCGAGGGCCCGGAAATCAGGTTCACCGCGCGCGGCAGCTTGCCATCGCCGTAGCGGGCGCGCAGCCGGTCCCACGCCTCCTCGTAGCTGCCGACGATGTCACCGCGGCGGATCACGGCGATATGGGTCTCGGGAAGGAAATTGAGGCTGGTCGGATTGTCGGGGCCGGAGGCGAGGAACAGGGTGCCGGTCTCAGCGGCGCCGGCGAGCGCGTGGGTGATGCCGACCTGATCGTCGGGCTGGGCGGCGCCGGAGGCGATCTCGAGCGCCGCCGCGTCCTTCCAGGGCAACGAGGTGAGCATCTCGTCGCCGCCGATGCGCGCGCGGGCCGGCAGATTGAGGTCCCGCAGGTAGCGCGCCACCGCGGCCGGGATGTCGGCCTCGCGGGCGACCCACTCGAAGGTCGCCGCCTGGCCCTTGAGCATTTGGGCGAACAGCGCGGTGAGCGCCGCCGCATCGCCCTTGGCCCGGTCGGGAACGGTGCCCCTCGGGTGGCGCTCGAGCCGCGCGGCGACTTCGGCCGTGCGGGTCTTGTCGCCCGCCGAGACCCCGAGCCCGGCGCGGATCGCGGCGAGCATCTGCTCGCGGGCGCCCGTCACCCGCGCCTCCCGGCCCGCCATTGGGCCTGAAAGGTGCGCCCCTGGGGCGCTGGGAGATCGCGGTGGCGGGTCCAGCCGCCGGCGAAGGGGAGGCTGGCGATGCGACCCCGGCTGGCGAAGAGCGACAGCGCGCCGACGCCGAGCGAGGTGGCGGCGCGGTACAGCGCCGGCCGCAGGGCTAGGAACGCCCATCCCTTGAGCGCGAGCTTCTGCAGGAGCGGTATGCGCCCTTCCTCGGCCTCGCGCTCGCGCCAATGGCGCATCATCTTGGGCAAGGGGATGCGCATCGGGCAGACCGCCTCGCAGCGCCCGCAGAAGCTCGACGCGTTGGGGAGATGGCCCGCCTCGTCGACGCCGACGAGGGAGGGGGTGAGGACGGCGCCCATCGGCCCGCCATAGACCCAGCCATAGGCGTGGCCGCCGACGGCGTTGTAGACGGGGCAGTGGTTGAGGCAGGCGCCGCAGCGGATGCAGCGCAGCATGTCGTGGAACTGGCCGCCCAGCATCGCCGAGCGCCCGTTGTCGAGCAGGACCACGTGATAGTGGTCCGGGCCGTCGGGGTCGCCCGCGCGCCGGGGGCCGGTGGAATAGGTGGTGTAGGTGGACATGTCCTGACCCGTCGCCGAGCGCGCCAGGATGCGCAGGATCGTGTTGGCGTCCTCGAGCGTGGGCACCAGCTTCTCGATGCTGGCGATGACGATGTGGGTGCGGGGCAGCGTCTGGGTCAGATCGCCGTTGCCCTCGTTGGTGACGATCACCGACGTGCCGGTCTCGGCGATCAGCAGATTGGCGCCGGTGATGCCGACGTCGGCGGCGATGAAGCGTTCGCGCAGCACCGCGCGCGCCTCGGCGACCAGCTTGGTGGCGTCGTCGAGAGAACGGTCTGGCGGCAGGCCGGTGTGCTTGGCGCGGAAATCGGCCTCGATTTGGGGGCGGGTCAGATGGATCGCCGGGCCGATGATGTGGCTCGGCGCCTCGCCGCGAAGCTGGATCAGATATTCGCCGAGATCGGTTTCGACCACCTCGAGGCCGGCCGCCTCCAAGTGATCGTTGAGGGCGATCTCCTCGCCGATCATCGACTTGCCCTTGGTGACGGTGCGCGCCTTGGCCTCGCGGCAAATGCGCGCGATCGCCTCGCAGGCCTCGGCCGCGTCGCGCGCCCAGTGAACGTGCCCTCCCTGCCCGTTCACCTTTGCTTCGTAGGCCTCGAGGTAGAGATCGAGATGGGCGAGCGTGTGGTTCTTGACGTCGCGGGCCTCGTCGCGCAGCCGGTCGAATTCGGGGAGCGCCGTCCTGGCGCGGGCCCGCTTGGCGACGAAACCGCTGCGCACATTGGCGAGCGCCCGCTGCAGGGTCTCGTCGTGAATGGCGCGCGAGGCGGTCTCCTTGAAGGCGTGGGCGCGGGGCTGCATGGTGGGGTCCCTAGTCCTTGGCCGCGCCGATGGCGGGCTCGCCGGTCATACCGGCGAGCACCTCGGCGACGTGGCGAACGGCGGGCGCCGCGCCCTCGCGCGTGAGTTTGCCGGCGAGCTGCATCAGGCAGCCGAGGTCGCCCGCCAGCACGCAATCGACCCCGGCGGCGCGGACGCATCGCGTCTTGCGCCCGGCGATGGCGTCGGAGATGTCGGGATATTTGACCGAGAAAGTGCCGCCGAACCCGCAGCAGGTCTCGGCCTC
>CAYVYD010000064.1:0-11176 GCA_964454415.1 uncultured Hyphomicrobiaceae bacterium
CGGGTCGGGAAGTTGGCCTTGATGGTGCCGGTGATGACGTCGACGCTGGGGCGCTGGGTCGCGGTGATCATGTGGATGCCGGCGGCGCGCGCCATCTGCGCCAGCCGCTGCACCGCGCCCTCGATCTCGCGGCCGGCCACCATCATCAGATCGGCCATCTCGTCGACGATCACCACGATGTAGGGGAGCGGCTCGTAATCCATCACCTCCTGCTCGTAGACCGCCTGGCCGGTCTCCCGGTCGAAGCCGGTCTGCACGGTCCGGGTGATGGTCTCGCCGCGGGCGCGGGCCTCGCTCACCCGGGCGTTGTAGCCGTGCATGTTGCGCACGCCGAGCTTCGACATCTTCTTGTAGCGCTCCTCCATCTCCTTGACCGTCCATTTGAGCGCGACAATCGCCTTCTTCGGATCGGTGACGACGGGGGCGAGCAGATGCGGGATGCCGTCATAGACTGAAAGCTCCAGCATCTTGGGGTCGATCATGATGAATTTGCACTGCTCGGGGGTGAGCCGGTAGAGCAGGGAGAGGATCATGGTGTTGATGCCGACCGACTTGCCGGAGCCGGTGGTGCCGGCGATCAGGAGATGCGGCATGCGCGAGAGGTCGACGCTCACCGGCTCGCCGCCGATGTTCTTGCCCAGCGCCAGCTCCAGCTCGGCCGAGCTCTGCACGAACGCGCCGGCCTCCAGCAGCTCGCGCAGAAACACCGTCTCGCGCGATTCGTTGGGGAGCTCGATGCCGATGGCGTTGCGGCCGGGGACCACGGCGACGCGGGCGGCGATGGCGCTCATCGAGCGGGCGATGTCGTCGGCGAGCCCGATCACGCGCGACGACTTGGTGCCGGGCGCGGGCTCGAGCTCATAGAGCGTCACCACGGGGCCCGGATGGACGTTGACGATCTCGCCCTTGACGCCGAAATCCTGCAGCACGCTCTCCAGCAATTGCGCGTTTTCGCGCAGCACCGCGTCGCTCACCGCCGAGGCGCGCGAACTCCTCGGCGGCGCCTTCAGCAGCCGCAGCGCCGGCAGGGTGAAGGGGGTGCCGGGCGGCGGCGGGCTCTGGGTGATGGCGGCGGCGGGCGCCGGGGCGGCTTGGGTCCGGGTGATGTGGTAGCCTGGATCCTCGACCTCCATCCCAACCGCCGGGGCGTCGTCGAAGAAGGGTTCGATCCGGCCCTCGCTGTCGATCGGTTGCGGCGCGGGTGCGGCCGCGCGCCGCTGGACCGCCGTCACGCCGGGGCCCATCGCCCGCGAGGGCACGATGTCGACGGCGGGCTCCCCGCCCGCCATGGCGGGCGTCGGGCCGCGGGCGATCTCGGCGCGGCTGCCGAGCAGCCAATGGGTAAGCGCGCCCAGCACCGCCGCCGTGAAGTCGCCGCTCTCCTCGTCCGCCTCGTCGGGCTTCCAGACCAGCGCCAGGGCGCGGAGCGGAATGGCCGACGCGTAGAGCGTGCCCCAGGCGCCGAGGCCGATAAAGGCGAGCCCGCCCGCCGCGCTCACCAGCAGCTTGGGCAGCGCGAAGGCGAGGGCATGAACGCCCGACATCAGCACGTCGCCCATGATGCCGCCGAGCCCGTTGGGGAGCGGCCAGTTGCCGGGCGCGGGAAGGGCCGAGAGACCGGTGGCGAGGGCGAGCGCGGAGGCCGGCCAGGCGAGCAGCCGCCACCAGGGGCTCGCGGGGATGCGGTTCACCGTCAGATGCCGGCCCCAGGCGGCGAGCGGCACGTAGAGCACGATCGCCGCCAGCCCGATCGACTGCAGCGCGAGATCGGCCGCCGTCGCGCCCCAGGGCCCCATCCAGTTGCTGGTGGCCTCGCCGGTGGCGTTGTTGAGGCTGGGATCGCCGATCGACCAGGAGAGCAGGCTCGCCCACCCGGCGGCGGCCAGCGCCGTCACCGCCACCCCGCAGGCCAGGGCCGCGAGGCGCTTGATCCCGGCGTGGAGGCCGCGCGGGAGAAACGGCCGGTCCTGCGAGGGTTGACCCAAAACTGCCATCACTATCCATCCCCTTGCGACCAAGCGACGATGCGCTCGAGCGCCGTTTCGGTCCGCTCCAGATTCTCGACCAGCGCCAGGCGCACGTGGTTTTCGCCCGGATTGGCCGCTCCTGGTGCGGCGTGGGCGAGGTAGGCGCCCGGCAACAGTTTGACACCGCATGCTTTCCAAAGGGTTTTCGCGGCGCGCTCGCCGCCGCCATGGCCGCCCATGTCGAGCCACAGGAAGAATCCGCCGGCCGGGCGCCGGTAGCCGAAACGCTCCCCCAGCAAGCGGCCAGCGGCGGCGAATTTTTCGCGGTAGAGCGCCCGGCTCTCCTCCACATGGGCCTCGTCTGCCCAGACCGCGGCGGAGACGTGCTGGATCGGGAGCGGCATTTGCGGACAGGCGACGTTGCGCAGCCGCCCGAAGGCCTCGATGAAGGCCGGATCGCCGGCGCAGAAGCCCGAGCGCAGGCCCGGCAGGTTGGAGCGCTTGGAGAGCGACTGGAAGGCGATAACGTTATGAAAATCGCCGAATTTCCGGTGTGCCGCGGCAAGCGCGCCTGGCGGCGCGGCGTCGCAATAGATCTCCGAGTAGCATTCGTCGGCGAACAGCAGGAAATCGTGGCTTCGGGCAAGCGCCACGGCGCGCCCGAGATACGCCTCGTCCGCCGCGGCGCCCTGGGGATTGGCGGGCGAGGCCAGATAGAAGGCGATCGCACGCTCCAGCACCGCGGGCTCGATGGCGTCCAGATCGGGCAGATGGCCGGTCGCGGCGGTGGCCGCGAGCGGCACCGCCTCGGCCTGGGCCGCCTCGGCGGCGGCGGCGTAGGCGAAATAGAACGGATTTGGCAACAGAACGGCCGGTTTTCGGGCCGTCTTCCTGCGGGCGGTTGCGGGAAAAATCGCGCTGAACAGCCCCTCGCGCGAGCCGCAGAGGGGGAGGACGTGGTCGGCGGGCGAGACCGCGCCCGCGAGCTCTGGGTAGCGCCGGCCGATCCAGTGGGCGATCGCGCCGCGCAGGGCGGGCGTCCCCGCGATCGGCGGATAGCGGCCGAATTCGGCGACCGCCTCGGCCAGTCTCTCGCCGACGAAGGGGGGCATCGGGTGATGCGGTTCGCCGATCGAGAGGTCGATCGGCGGCTCGCCCGGCTCGACCCCCTCCAACAGGGTGGCGAGGCGGCGGAAGGGGGAGACGATCTGCGGCAATCTGCTAGAGCCTTTCCTCTTCATATAGAATCGAGTCCGTTTCGCGATTGGCGCGTGCGATCCGGCGTTGAAACGGGCGAAGGGCGATGCCGGCGCAGCGGGCAAGACCGGTTCGGCGCCTGGCGCCCGCCAATCGGAAACCCATCCGGGACGGGCGCATTTGCGCCATCACCGGCGCAAAGCCCCTTATACGTATCGGACGATACGCCGTTCGTGCCTTTGCTTGATCCTGGCGCAAAATCGCGCTGTCGGAATGGGCCCGCATGGAGAGGAAAGGCTCTGGCTCCCTGCTGGTTGACGGCCGCGAGGCGCCGCGGAATCGAGGGGATTTCGGCCGAAATCGCGGATCCCGCCGGCGCGTTCCGGCGGCCGGGAAAAGCCTAGGGAATCGGGGTTAAGGGAGCCTAAAGCGCGCGCCCGCCCATGCGGGGTCGCCCGCCCCATGCTCCGGGCGGCCCCGCGAGGCCTTCCCCCAAGGCCAGTTCCCGTGCGGCGCCTACAACCCCTTGATCGCCTTAGAGATTGTAGCCGCTCTCGCCATGGGCGGTGACGTCGAGGCCGGTGATCTCGTCCTGCTCGCTCACCCGCAGGCCGACCGCCGCCGCCACCGCCTTGATGATCAGGTAGCTCGCCAGCGCCGACCACGCCCCGACCGCCGCCACACCGGTCGCCTGCACGCCGATTTGGCTTGCCACCGAGGCGCCCTCGGGCAGGCCCGCGCCGCCCAGCGCGGTGGCGGCGAAGATCGCGGTGAGCAGGATGCCGGTGGCGCCGCCGACGCCGTGAACGGCGAAGACGTCGAGCGCATCGTCGATGGCCAGGCGGTTCTTCACCAGACCGACGGCGGCGTAGCAGATGGTGCCGCCGGCCAGCCCGAAGGCGACCGCCGCGCCCGGCCCGACGAATCCGCTCCCCGGCGTGATCGTCGCCAGCCCGGCGATGGCGCCGGTGACGATGCCGACCAGGCTGGGCTTGCCGTATTTGCTCCATTCGATGGTGAGCCAGACCAGCGAGGCGGTGGCGGCTGAAATGTGCGTCGCCGCCATCGCCATGCCGGCGTCGCCGCCGGCCGAAAGCGCGCTCCCCGCGTTGAAGCCGAACCAGCCGACCCACAGCATCGAAGCGCCGGCCATGGTGATCCAGGGGGCGTGCGGCGGCCTGATGTCGCGGGGGAAGCCCATGCGCGGCCCCAGCACGGCCACCAGGACGAGGGAGGAGACGCCGGCGGTGAGGTGAACCACGAGGCCGCCGGCGTAGTCCATCACCCCCATCTCGCCGAGCCAGCCGCCACCCCAGATCCAATGGGTCACCGGCGCGTAGACGATGAGCAGCCACAGGCCGGAGAACAGCAGCACCGCGCCGAATTTGATGCGCTCGACGAAGGCGCCGACGATCAGCCCCGGCGTGATGATCGCGAAGGTCATCTGGAACATGAAGAACACGGTCTCGGGGATGGTGGTGTCGGGATAGACCGTCTCGCGGCCGACGCCGGCGAGGAAGGCCTTGCCGAGCCCGCCGATCAGCGCTGTGCCGTCGCCGAAGGCGAGGCTGTAGGCGCAAACCAGCCACAGCAGCGAGGCGAGGCAGGCGATGGCGAAGCAGTGCATCAGCACCGAGAGCAGGTTTCGGGCGTGCACCAGCCCGCCATAGAACAGGGCGAGGCCGGGCAGGGTCATGAACAGAACCAATGCCGTGGCGGTGATCAGCCAGGCGGTATCGGCGGCGTTTATCATTTATCGTTCCTCCCAAGGGCGGTCGCGCGTCCGGCCGGGACGCGTGCCGGTGTCGGCGGGGCCTAGGCTTTGGGGGGAGGGTGCGTCGCCGCGTGGACTCCCGGCCACGCGCGGGCGGAGCGGTCTGGACCAGAGGCCGCGCGCGCGGCGGCGCATCGAACGCCCCGCCGTTCGTCCGCGGCTCCGGATGCCGGTGTCCCGCTTGCCATCTTCCCTCCCCGGTTCTGCGCGTCCTCTGCGCGCCTGAGCATTTTTTGCTCACAATGGGCGGGAAGTCATCAAGAGTTGTGCCAAAAAAATATGCGGGGCGATTAATCCTTTAAAAACAAGGGCATTAGGAGGAATCGGACGCCGAGGGGGCGCCGCGTGCCGCGGGATAATTGCATAATTAATGGGCGATATGCACAAAGGATGGACACCGCATCCGGGGATGCGGTGTCCGTCCTGGGAGTGGGCGGTCCGGCCCTGAGGACCGCCTTGGGAGCCCGCTGCCTACGGCACCACTTCGCCGTGCAGGTTGACGTCGAGGCCCTCGATCTCGACGCTCTGATCGACGCGCACGCCGATGAAGAGGTCGATGATCTTGAGGATGATGAAGGAGGCCACCGCCGACCAGATCAGCGTGGCGGCAATGCCCTCGAGCTGGATCAGCACCTGGCCGGGGTTGCCCTCGAGCAGGCCCGGCGTGCCGCCGATCGCCTCGACGGCGAAGACGCCGGTCAGGATCGCGCCGACGGTGCCGCCGATGCCATGGATGCCGAAGACGTCGAGGGAGTCGTCGTAGCCCAGCGCCTTCTTCAGCGAGGTCGAGGCGAAGTAGCAGATGACGCCGGCGAGGATGCCGATGAACAGCGCGCCCATCGGATCGACGAAGCCGCTGGCGGGCGTGATGGCGACGAGGCCGGCGACCGCGCCGGAGATGATGCCGAGCACGCTGGGGCGCTTGTGGATGATCCACTCGGAGAACATCCAGGCGAGCGCCGCGGCGGCGGTGGCGATCTGGGTGACGGCCATGGCCATGCCGGCCGAACCGTTGGCGGCGACGGCGGAACCGGCGTTGAAGCCGAACCAGCCGACCCACAGAAGCGAGGCGCCGATCACCGAGTAGACCAGGTTGTGGGGCGCCATGTTCTCGACGCCGTAACCCTTGCGGCGGCCGAGCACGAGCGCCGCCATCAGACCGGCGATGCCGGAGTTGATGTGGACGACGGTGCCGCCGGCGAAGTCGAGCACGCCGGCGTCGCCCAAAAAGCCGCCGCCCCACACCCAGTGGGTAATGGGCGCGTAGACGACCAGCAGCCAGATGCCTAGGAACCACAGCAGCGCGGAGAACTTCATGCGGTCGGCGAAGGCGCCGCAAATCAGCGCCGGGGTGATGATCGCGAAGGTGAGCTGGAACGTCATGAAGACGGATTCCGGAATCGTGCCCGACAGCGTATCCTTGCCAATTCCGGCCAGGAACAGCTTCGAGAGACCGCCCACATAGGCGTTCAGCGGGCCCTCGGTGAAGGCCAGCGAATAGCCCGCGATCATCCACAGCACGGTCATCAGGCAGGTGGCCGCGAAGCTCTGCATCACCGTGGCGAGCACGTTCTTCTTGCGCACCATGCCGCCGTAGAACAGCGCCAGGCCCGGTATCGTCATCATCAGCACCAGCGCGGTGGAGGTCAGCATCCAGGCGGTGTCGCCGCTATCGAGCTTCGGTGCCTCCTCGGCCGCTTCCGCCGCCTCCTGGGCCAGCGCCGGATCGGCTAGCGCCAGTACGGCCAGGGCGCCCAGAAGGGCAATCTTCAATGTGCTCAAGGTGTTCATAGTGTTCCCCATGTTTCAAACGCTCAAAATCGAGTTGCGGCCGAACTAGAGCGCGTCCGCGTCGGTTTCCCCGGTGCGGATCCGCATGGTCTGTTCGACCGGCGTGACGAAGATCTTGCCGTCGCCGATCTGGCCGGTCTTGGCCGCGCCGGCGATGGCTTCGACCGCCTTGCCGGCATCAGCCTTCGGCACGACGACCTCGATCTTGATCTTGGGTAGGAAGTTCACGGCGTATTCGGCGCCGCGGTAAATCTCGGTGTGGCCCTTCTGGCGCCCGTATCCCTTGACCTCGGTTACCGTCATGCCCTGGAGGCCGATGTCGGTGAGCGCCTGGCGCACTTCGTCAAGCTTGAACGGTTTGATGACAGCCATGACCAGCTTCATGCTCGCACCCCTTAGCTTTGGCGGCGGCCGGACGATCCGGAATGCCGCCTGTTGTCACTGCGGTACGCAGGCGTGCCCCGCACCGGCGCCCGATGGGGAATCAAGGCGCGTGCCAGTCGGTAAATAAAATGTTAATCGATTGATTCGATTGAATTTTACGGAATCGCGGCCGGGCAGGGTGAGGCGCGCCAAGGGCGATAATGCCTAATTTATATGCATATATTTCTGTTTGAATAAAAAATAAGCAGAAAAACGGGAAGCGCCCGTTCGCGAATTGACGTCAGGGCGCGCGGCGCTCGCGGATCACGCCTTCCTGGGCGACCGAGGCGGCGAGCGCGCCGTCGCGGCTGAATATGCTGCCGGTGCAGAAACCCCGCCCGCCGGAGGCCGAGGGGGAGGTCTGGTGATAGAGAAACCATTCGTCCGCGCGGAACGGGCGGTGGAACCACAGCGCGTGGTCGAGGCTCGCCAGCATCAGCCGGGGATCGAACAGCACGCGCCCATGGGCGATCAGCGCGGTGTCGAGCAGCAGCAGGTCGGAGGCGTAGGCGAGCACGCATTGGTGCAGCGCCGGGTCGTCGGGGAGCTTGCCGGTGGCGCGCATCCACACTCCCTGCCGGGGGTCCATGGGCTTGGGCGCCTTGAAGCGGGTGACGTCGACGGGGCGGATCTCGATCGGCCGCTCGCGCTCCCAATAGGCGCGGATCTGGTCCGGCATGGAGTGCTTGAAGGCGGCCGCCAGCTCGCCTTCGCTGGGCAGTTCCTCGGGCGGCGGCACATCGGGCATCGGCTGCTGGTGGTTGAAGCCCGCTTCCGCGTTGTGGAAGGAGGCGGCCATGGAGAAGATCGCCCGGCCGTGCTGGATGGCGACGACGCGGCGGGTGGCGTAGCTCCTGCCGTCGCGGATCCGGTCGACCTCGTAGATGATCGGCAGCGCGGGGTCGCCGGGGCGCAGGAAATAGGCGTGCAGCGAATGGGCGGCGCGGGCCTCGACGGTGCGGGTGGCGGCGACCAGCGCCTGGCCGATCACCTGGCCGCCGAACACCCGCTGCCAGCCGTCCTGGGGCGTGGTGCCGCGGAAGAGGTTGTGTTCGAGGGGTTCGAGGTCGAGAATGGCGAGGAGTTGTTCGACGGCGCTGGCCATGGCGGCCAGTAGCGGAATAGCGCCCTGACCTGTCAAGGGAAATGGCCGGAGGGCGCGGGCTTCCCCGGAGTTGACGATGGACGAGGCTGCGGCCGGCAAATTCGACATCGCGATCGTCGGCGGCGGCTTCGTCGGCCTGGCGCTCGCCGCGGCGCTCGAGCGCGCCGCGCCCGGCGGCTTCGCCATCGCGGTGATCGACGCCGCCGATATCGCCGACCCGGCCGCGATCGGCCGCGATCCCCGCGCCTCGGCGGTCGTCGCGGCCAGCCGCCGCCTGCTCGAGGCGATCGGCGTCTGGCCGGCGGTGGCGGCGAACGCGGAGCCGATCGGGCGGATCGAAATCACCGACAGCCCGCTCGAGGCTGCCGTGCGCCCGCTGGTGCTGGGCTTCGACATGCGGCTCGAGGGCGCGGGGCCGGCCGCGCACATGGTCGAGAACCGCGACCTGTTGCGGGCGCTGCGCGCCCATGTGCTGGCGCTCAAGAGCGTCAGCGTGGTGGCGCCGGAGCGCGTTGCCGGGCTCGAGGCGGGGCCCGATGCCGCCGTGCTGCGGCTGGAGCGCGGGCCGCTCGAGGCGCGGCTCGCCGCCGCCTGCGACGGGCGGCGCTCGGGCCTGCGCCGCATGGCGGGCATCAAGCTGGTCGGCTGGCGCTACCCCCAGATCGGCATCGCCGCCACGGTCGAGCACGACGAGCCGCACAATGGGTGCGCGGTCCAGCACTTCCTGCCCGCCGGCCCGTTCGCCATCCTGCCGCTGAAGGGCAACCGCTCCTCGCTGGTGTGGAGCGAGGAGACGGCCCGCGCCGAGGAGATCCTGGCGGCGGGCGAGGCGCGGGTGCTGGAGGAAATCAAGCGCCGCTTCGGCCCCAGGCTCGGCGAGGTGCGGCTCGCCGGCCCCTATGGCGGCTTCCCGCTCGACATGCATATCGCGCGGCGCTTCACCGCGCCGCGCCTGGCGCTGCTGGGCGACGCCGCCCACGGCCTCCACCCGCTCGCCGGCCAGGGGCTCAATATCGGCCTGCGCGACGTCGCCGCGCTCGCCGAGGTGGTGGTGGAGGCGGCCCGCCTCGGCCTCGACATCGGCGGCGCGGGCGTGCTCGAGCGCTACCAGCGCTGGCGGCGCTTCGATTCGGCGCTCTCGGCCACCGCCATGGACGCCCTCAACCGGCTGTTCTCCAACGACAGCGACGCGCTGCGGCTGGTCCGCGCCCTGGGGCTGGGGCTGGTCGACCGCCTGCCGGCGGTGAAGCGCTTCTTCGTCGAGGAGGCGGCCGGCTTCACCGGCGAGACGCCGCGGCTGCTGAGGGGCGAGCCGATCTAGCGTCAGGCCGGGCTCGGGCGCGTCCGTTCCGGGCCGTTTCGAACAATTCGGTTGCGCGAATGGTGCGCTGCTCGAGCCGGCAATGGGTTTCTCCATCGTCATCCCCGCGCAGGCGGGAATCCAAATCGGCCCGCGCAGGCGGGAATCCAAATCGGTGGTGACTTGGGCCGCGACCGCCCTATTGGATGCCCGGAACAAGTCCGGGCATGACGGGCGGGGAGGACGACAGGGAAAGATGCGACCTTGCCTCGTCATCACCGGGCTCGTGCCGGCGATCCAATGGGCCGGGGCCATGTCCCTGCCGCACTGACGGGATGCTCCAATCCGCCAATTGTCATCCCGGCCGAGCACGGCGAGAGCCGGCACCCGGGGCGGCTCGTACGGCTTACTGCCCCTGGATTCCCGCCTTCGCGGGGATGACGGAGTGGAAAAGGCTTTTCCTCTGCCGCGTGGGCCGGGCGCGGGTCGTACCGCGCGGAAGGAGCACCGTTCCCGAGCTCTCAACCTAGTCCTTGGCGTCGTCGTCGAGGCGGCGGGCCTCCTCGGGCAGCATGATCGGGATGCCGTCGCGGATCGGATAGGCGAGCCGGGCGGCGCGGCTGATCAGCTCCTGGCCGTTCTCGTCATATTCGAGCACCGTCTTGGTGACCGGACAGACCAGGATCTCCAGCAGCTTGGGGTCGACGCGGTATTGCGGCTTGGCGTCCTTGCTCGGCTTGGTCATCGCTCTCTTCCGGTGGTCTCGTGGATCGGGGAACTCTCGCAGCCCATTCTAGCGGGGCGGGGCTCCTATTGCACGCTCGTGCCCGAGCCGTCGTCGCGCTCGGCCAGGTCCATCTCGGCCAGCGCCACCAGCACCTCGGCGCGGGTCTTGAGGTCCGGCGCCTCCAGCAGCGCCTGCTTCTCCTCCGGGCCGTAGGGGCTGATCACCGAAAGGGTGTTGACCAAGAGCTCGTTGGAGGAGCGCTCGATGCTGTCCCAATCGGCGGTGAGGTCGTGCGCCTGGAGGTAGCTCTTCAGCGCCCGCAACAGGCGCGGACGGTCGACCGCGTCCTCGCCGGTGCCGCGCTCGAGGTCGGCGGCGAAGCGGCTCATGTCGACCGCGCAGGTGCGGTAGAGCGTGCTGGAAGCGCGCTCCTCGGCGATCTCGAAGCGGGCGATGCCGGAAAGCGTGATCAGGCAGCGTCCGTCGTCGGTCTCGGTGAAGGCGGTGATCCGGCCATAGCTGCCGACGTTGCGCAGCGGCACCGCGTTGCCGAGCGGCGATTCGCCGTCGCCGGCTCCGCCCTTGGGCTGGACGAGGCCGATGATGCGGTCGCCGGCCAGCACGTCGTCGACCATCTCGAGGTAGCGGGGTTCGAAGACGTTCAAGGGCAGCGTCGAGCGCGGCAGCAGGATGACGCCGCGCAGGGGGAAGATGGGCACCGCCTCGGGCAGGTCGGCTGGCTTGGTGTAGCGGTCGGTTATCCCACGCTGGGTGCGTCCCGGGGCGCTCAGAGTTCTAGGCGAACAACAGCGAGGAGAGCTTCTGGCGGCCGGCGAGGGTCGCCGGGTCCCGCGGTCCCCAGGCCTCGAAGAATTGCAGCAGCAGCTTGCGC
>CAYVYD010000065.1:0-5479 GCA_964454415.1 uncultured Hyphomicrobiaceae bacterium
CACGTCGCGCCCGTAGCGCCGCTCGTAATATTCGGGCAGCGTCAGGACGCCGGTGCGGCGGATCGGCTTCACGACGAAGCCGAACAGGCCGACGAGACCGCAGCCGATCAGCGCCGCCAGGCCGATGTGAAAGGCGGAGAAGCCTTCGTTGAAACCCTTCTGCGCGTTGTAGGCGATGGTGATCAGGCCGATTTCGGTGGCGCCCAGCGTCGCGATCGCGGTGCCGAGGCCGAGGTCGCGGCCGGAAACGAAGAACTCGGCCAGCCCCGATCCCTTGGCCGCGCGGCCGCGGTGGGCGAGCAGGATCAGGGCGACGTAAAGCGCCGAGAATGCCGCCAAGAAGCCGAGCGTCGCCTGATCCATCCTGCCGCCGTTCCCGCGCTCGCGGAGCGCCCCATCGGCGCCCATCCGCCGCTGTCGTAGCCGCAAATTTGAAGCCCGTGAAATGAAATTAGCGGCGGCGGCGGCGCGGCAAAGGCCGACCCGGGCCCCGGCAGCCCATAAAACCGGGCCCCGGCCGGGTAACAAGCGCCCCCCAGCGCTTGCCCTGGCCGGGGCCCTCGCGCACCCCCGTTGGCGCAACCACTCGCCCCCCTTAGGGGGCCATGACCCTCTGTTTCACCGCTTCGGCCAGCCGCGTCGTCTCGGCCGCGCCGAGGCCCGCCGCAAGCACGTAGGCGATCCCGCCATGGACCCAGGCCCGCGTCTGGACGCCGTCCTCTGCATGGGCGCCGGGCGGCGGCCCGTGCTGATCGAAAGCCGTGGCGTAGAGCGCGATCGGTGCCCCCTGGTCCGGCAGATATGAAATTTGCGCGATCGGCGCGCCGGCACGGCGCAGAAGCTGAGCGCGGACGAAGCGGAAGCCCAGATCCCCGAGATCGGGAACGACGATTGCGGCACCTATGGCGTTCGCCAGCTGAAAGCGCACCAGGTCCCGGTTGGCCTGGCTCTCCAGGCTGACCTCGAGCGCCTCGCGGCCGAACAGCGCCTGGGTGCGCGCGATCTCCCGCTGCCAGTCGGGAACCCCCGCCGCCGTGCGGGGAGCCGCCCGGCCGGCCGGTCCGCTCAATCCGCCGGCGAAGAAGTAGCCGGCGCCGGCGCCCAGCGTCAGCAGTGCCACGGCTGCGGCGGCAATGACCAGCCTGCCGTGTTCTCCGAGAAAAACCGCGAGCGCGGTCTCGCCCGGAACCCCGGCGGCAGGCGGCGGCGCTTCCCCGCCAACCGCCTCGTCGTCCGCCGCGCCCTGCTCCGGCTTGTCCCGCAGCATGTCCGCGAAGGCTTCCTCGAGGCGCTTGTTGGCGTTGCGCAGGCCGACGACGCGCTGGGCCGCGACCTCGTCGAAATCGACCACCCGCTTGACCGCGACCGACTGAGCCTTGGCCAATTGGCCATCGACATAGGCCACCAGCAGCTCGTCGCTCAGCTCGCTCATGCCGGCGCGCGCTTCTGTTGCGGGTAGAGGGGCCGAATGTCGGCCTCGCGCGGCTGCGGCGGTGCCACGCCGTCCAGATGGGCGGCGAAGGCCACGAGCCCGCGCGCGGCGCGCTGGGCGACCGTCTCGAGCGGCGTGTCGAGCAGCTTGGCCGTTTCCCCGTAGGAATAGCCCTCGCCATAGACCAGCAGCATCACGACGCGCTGCTGGGCGGGAAGGCCGCGCAGAAAGGCCGCGAATTCCAGGTCGCCTTCCAGATCGACCGTCTGCGGCAGGAACAGGCGCTCCTCCGCCGGACCATGCGCGATCGGATCGGCGCGCTCACGCAGCCGCTTCAGCCACATCCCGTAAATTTCGGCGAATGCCCAGTGCTCGAACGCGGCGCCGGCCTGGTGACGGTTGGGGTTGACGAGCATGTCCTCGCAGGCGTCGCGCAGCAGCGCCTCGCGATCCTCGGCGCCGTTGGCGAGCACGCCGGCGAAGCGACGCAGCCGCGGCAGCAGCTCCATCAGGCGTTCGTGCACCGATCCCCCGCTCGCCTCCATCAACACCCGACCCGCCCGACCTTGGTCCGCCAATCGTCCGCCGTGAATCCCGATTACGCCTGCCGCGCACAACCCGTTGCCTCCACCCGTTTCGACGCCAGAGGACCGTCGGATCGTCCACCACGCTGACGCGAATCACCAAATTACCACAATTTTTAGTATATCGAGGCCTGCGCGTAGCAATGCGTCGTTATGACTCATGTTTGGCTGTGGATATTGGCGCAACGCGTACGGCCAGGAAGAACGAAGTCAGACGGGGCGGCTAGGGCAGCCACTTCAACCAAAGTTGATAATTACCGGGCGCAGGCGTCCGGTTCACCGGCTGACATCTCCGTCCCAGCGGGTAAGAATGCAATCCATGAGCGAGACCACGGACCATCGGCTGAACCCGGCAAACGCCGTCGACGAGGGGCCCCAACAGGCACCCTCTCCCTCGCCCTCGGCGCTCGCCCGATTCACCGATCCGCTGGCGCGGGCCTCCGGCCGGCTGCTGACCCGTCTGCGCAGCAAGGGACGGCGCATCGCCGCCTTCGTGAGGACGCGCGCCGGGCCCGCCTTCAACCGCGGCGGCGAGGCGGCCGCCAAACGCGGGCGCCAGGGAATCGAGCTGTCGCTCAACGCCGCCCGCAATCACGCGCTGCCCTGGCTCAAGCGCACCGGGGGGGCGATGCGCGAACACGCCCGTCCCTCGATCATCAAGCGCGACTATCGCGCTGGGCTGCTGTTTCTGCATGAAAAGCTGTTCGACCGTCAGGTCGAGGAGCTGACCTTCGTCTCCTCGAACGCGGCCGCCCCCACCGGCAAGCTCCAAATGGAAAACCTCACGCGGCTGAAGGGACCCGATTACCGGCCGACGCCGCGGCTCGTTTTCCGCTGGGCGATGGAATCGATTCCCGAAAAGCCGGAGGACTACGCCTTCGTGGATTTCGGCGCCGGGCGCGGCCGCGTGCTGTTGCTGGCCTCGCATCTGAACTTCGCCAGGATCGTCGGCGTAGAGTTCTCGGAGGAGCTTCACAACGACTGCGAGATGAACATCGCCCAATATCCGCGCTCGCTGATGAAATGCCGCAACGTCGAGTGCGTCCTGCAGGATGCCGCCAGCTTCGAGTTCCCCGACGGTCCGACCATCTTCTATTTCTTTCACCCCTTCGACGAGAAGGTGATGGCCGAGGTGCTGGAGCGGATCGCGCGTTCCTACGACCGCAATCCGCGCCGGATCTATCTGGTCTGCGTCGACATGCCGGACGGGCGGGCGATCGAGGACCTCGGCATCTTCCGCCGCTTTCATCTGCCCGGGCTGAAGGGGTTGAAGGTCTCGGCCATGAGCCCCTACCCGATCAACATCTACCGCACCGCGACGTGAGCGGCGCGGACGCTCAGCGCGGCCTGGCCGATCCCAAATAGTGGAAGCCGATCAAGCCCGGCGTCCAGGGCAGCTTGAAGGTCTCTAGCGCGGCGATCGCGAAACCGCTCTGCACGAGCTCCCGCTCGACGTCGCGGTTGAGATGGCAGCCGCCGCTCAAGCGCCGCCAAGCCGGTGTCAGCCTGTCCTGCCAGCGCGCTGTGGCCGGGTTTGGCGAACGCCCGTGCTCGCAGAACAGCACGCTCCCGCCGGGCTTGAGCACGCGGCGCAGTTCGGCAAGCGCCGCCATGGGATCGCCGACGGAGCAGAGGGTGTAGGTCACGAGCGCGGTGTCGATGTTGGCGGCCTCGAGCGGCAGCGCCTCGGCAGCGCCTTCGACGAGGTCGACGCCGAAGACGAGCCCCTCGGCCCTGGCGCCGGCGTGCTCCAGCAGGGCGGGGTTCGGATCGACGCCGATCACCCGGGTGACGCGCCGGGCGTCGTAATGGGTCAGATTGAGGCCGGAGCCGATGCCGATCTCGAGCACGAGCCCTCGTGCCTGCGGCACGACGCGCCCGCGCTGCGCGGCGATCGGCGGCAGCGAGCAGACTGCGTGCACCAGGGGCGGCACCACATGACGCTCGTAAAAGCCCGTCACGGTGCCTCACTTTCGCCGCGTTGGATGAAAATTGGGATCTGCCTCTCGCGGGGCCATTTCTCCTCGCTCCAATTCAATCGCCCCCGGCAGCGGCAATCGAGCGGCGCCCGGCGGCCCGTGGGCGGCGCTGTTGCGCAATTGCCGCATTCCCCCCCGAACTGCGGGCCCGCATTCGAGAGGACAGGACTTTGCCGGAAAGCTGCGCTATACCGGCACCCAATGTATCTCGTCACCGATACCAAGACCCTATCGCAAGAATGTCAGCGTCTGGCCGAGGCCGATTTTGTCACGGTCGACACCGAGTTCATGCGCGAATCGACCTTCTGGCCCCGTCTCTGCCTCATTCAGATGGCCGGCGGCGAGGCCGAGGTCGTCGTCGACGCGCTCGCCGCCAAGCTCGACCTGACGCCCTTCTTCGAGCTGATGGGCAATGAGCGGGTGCTCAAGGTGTTCCACGCCGCCCGCCAGGACATCGAGATCGTCCACCACCTCTCGGGCACCATTCCCCACCCCGTCTTCGACACCCAGCTCGCGGCCATGGTGTGCGGCTTCGGCGAGGCGGCGAGCTACGGCATGCTGGTCAAGAAGCTGCTCGATACCGACCTCGACAAGACTTCGCGCTTCACCGATTGGTCGCGCCGCCCCTTGAGCGAGAAACAGCTCGAATACGCGCTCGGCGACGTGACCTATCTGCGCGAGTTGTACCCCAAATTGCGCGCCCAAATCGACCGCGCCAATCGGGTGAGCTGGCTGGACGAGGAAATGGCGTTGCTGACCGATCCGGCCACCTACGAGGCCCATCCGGAGGAGGCCTGGCGGCGGCTCAAGATGCGCGTCAAGACGCCCAAGGCCATGGCCATCCTTATGGAGATCGCGGCCTGGCGCGACGCCGAGGCCCAGGCCCAGGACGTGCCGCGCAACCGGATCATCAAGGACGACGCGATCTACGACCTCGCCAACCAGGCCCCCCGCAACCAGGAAGAACTGGCGGGCCTGCGCTCGATCCACGCCGGCTTCTCGCGCTCGGCCAAGGCGCGCGGCGTGCTCGAGGCCATCGAGCGCGGCCGCAAGCGCGACCTCTCAACGGTGCCGCGCATCAAGCGCGGCGCGTCACTCGCCCCCGAAACCGCCGCCGTCATCGACCTTTTGCGCGTGCTCCTCAAGGCCGCCGCCGCCCGCTACGGCGTCGCGCCTAAACTGATCGCCACGACCGATGATCTGGAGAAAATTGCGAGAAGCGACGAGACCGACGTTGCGGCGCTCAAGGGATGGCGGCGCAAGTTGTTCGGCGCCGACGCCTTAGCGCTGAAACGGGGTAAGCTGGCGCTCGCCATGGGCGGCAAAGGCAGTGTCGTGGTGATGAAGGCCGACGGCCTTCCCACCTACAATTTCGCCGTCGTCGTGGATGATCACCTGATGGATATCTCCCACGTCATTCGCGGAGAGGACCATATTTCTAATACCCCCCGGCAACTCCTTTTATACCAAGCCTTCGGATGGAC
>CAYVYD010000065.1:5489-11096 GCA_964454415.1 uncultured Hyphomicrobiaceae bacterium
GGCCGACGGCCTCGCCCTGGCCGATGGTGCCGTAGGCGCCAACGACGCCGAGATCGCCGGCGGCGACGGTGGGGGCCGGCGAACCGCGCCCGAGGACGACGCCCGTACCACCCGCCAGGGCAGGTGAGGCGCCGTCCCGGCTGGTCAAGCCGGTCCGCCGACGCGGATCTCCGATTTTCGGTCGAGTTCCTTGGCCAGGATCGCGAACCGCCGCTCCAGCCTTTCGCCGTCGAGCGAGCGGTAGCGCTTGGGCAGCTTCAGCACCAGGGCGCCGTTGTCGTACTGCACCGGCGTGTCGCAGATGATGCCCTCCATGGCCGCCGAGATCATGTGCGCGGCGCGGATCGACGCCCCCAATATGCGCGCCCGCTTGAGCAGGCGCTCGTCCGCCAGCCCCATCAGCGGCACCGCCGGCGGGTCGGCCTCGATGCCCTGGTGGCGGAAATAGACGCTCAGCGCCAGGAAGGCCCGGCCGGGATGATCGATGCCGGCGAAGGAGGCGTGGGCGATCAGATCGAGGCTCTGCTCGCCGCGATATTCGGGATGCTCCCGCCAGCCGATATCCGACAGCAAGCAGGCGGCGTGGCGCAGGCGCCGTTCCGCCGCCGTCTCCTCCAGTTTCGGCAGCGCGAAGATCGTGTCGGTCCAGGCACACAGCTCGCGCGCGTGACGCGGCGAGCGGGCGCGTAGGTCGGCGAGCTCCTCACAGGCCGCGATCAGCGGATCGCGGGCGCGCTCCTCCTCGCTCAACAGCTCGTAGATCAGCCCCTCGCGCAGGCCGAAGGCGGAGATGGTTATTTCCGACGGTTGAACCCGCCGGACGAGCCGCTCCAGCACCAGCGCGCCATAGGGCAGCGTCTCGCGCCGCAGCTTCGATATGTCGCCGATGCCGTCGAGCGAGCTGGGGCTCAGGTGATCGAGCAGATGGGAGAATTTGAGCGCGTCGTCCGTCGACATGCGGTAGCCGTGCATGACGCCGAGGGGATAGCGCGTCTGCGCCATGTGCAGGCGCCCGAATGCACGCCAGGTGCCGCCGACCGTGTAGATCGGCCGCCCCTTGCCGCGCGCGAACCAATCCACCCCGGCCAGCTGCTCGTCGACGAAGGCGGCCGCCTTCGCCATGTCGCCCTTGGAGAGATCGATCAGCCTCAGGCCGCCAAGCGGCAGGGTGATGCCGCCATGCACGGCGCCGCCCTTGACCTCGAACACCTCCAGGCTGCCGCCGCCCATATCGGCCGCGAGCCCGTCGGCGTCCGGGAAGCCGGCGATGACGCCGTGACCGGAGAGCGTTGCTTCCTCGCGGCCCGAGAGCACGCGGACCTTGGCCTGGCAGATGTCCTGCGCCGCGATGACGAAATCGGCCCCGTTCAGGGCTTCGCGCACGGCCGCCGTCGCCACCACCAGAAGCGTCTTGGCGCCCAGCCGGTCGACGATGCTGCGGTAGCGCCGAAGCGTCCGCAACGCGCTCTTGATGGCCGCCTCGCTCAGCCGCTTGGTCGTCGCCAACTCACGGCCCAGCCCGCACAGGACCTTTTCGTTGAAAAGCGGCGTCGGGCTGCGCTTGGCTCCGTCGAACACCACCAGCCGGACCGAGTTCGAGCCGATATCGACGACCGCTACCGGCTTTTCGGGGGAGAGTTGGCCGTTCTTCCTCGCCCGTTTCTTTCCGATCGCACTGCTCCCGGATCAGCTCGTAAATCTTGGGGGAAAGCCAGTCTTAAGCGATTCGCCGCGCCCCGACAGGCTTGGATTGGTCATGAAGTAGTCCTGGGCGCTGAACGGCTCCTCGCCGGGGCCAGGCTCGACGCGCCGGGACGACCCGTCCTCCAGCACCTCCCAGCTCTGCCGGTTGTCGCGCAAATTGGCGACCATGATCTGATCCAGGATCTGCTCGTGAACGGTTGGGTTGATGATCGGCGTCATCGCCTCGACGCGGCGGTCGAGATTGCGGGGCATCATGTCGGCCGAGCTGATATAGACCACCGCATTGTGGCTCGGCAGGCCGTGGCCCGAGCCGAAGCAATAGATCCGCGCGTGCTCGAGGAACCGGCCGACGATGCTCTTGACGCGGATGTTTTCCGAAAGCCCCTTCACGCCCGGCCGCAGGCAGCAGATGCCGCGCACGATGAGATCGATTTCGACGCCGACGCAGCTCGCCTCGTAGAGCGCGTCGATGATCTCGGGGTCGACCAGCGCGTTCATCTTCATCCAGATCATCGCCGGCCGGCCGGCCTTGGCGTGATACATCTCCTCGCGGATGTGATCGAGAATGCGCGCCCGCAGCCCGTGTGGCGAGGCCGCCATCAGCTCCAAATCGGCCGGCTCCGCATAGCCGGTGACGAAGTTGAAGATCCTGGACACGTCGCGCGCGATCGCCGGATCGGCGGTGAAGAAGGAGAGGTCGGTGTAAACCTTGGCCGTCACCTGATGGTAGTTGCCGGTGCCGATGTGGCAATAGGTGACGAGCTCGCCGCCCTCGCGGCGGACGATCTGGCTGAGCTTGGCGTGGGTCTTCAGCTCGATGAAGCCGAACACCACGTGGACGCCGGCGCTCTCGAGGTCGCGCGCCCAGCGGATGTTCGCCTCCTCGTCGAAGCGCGCCTTGAGCTCCACCACCGCGGTCACCGACTTGCCCGCCTCCGCCGCCTCCTTGAGGGCCTTAATGATCGGCGAGGCCTTGCTAGTGCGGTAGAGCGTCCATTTGACCGCCACCACGTTGGGGTCGGCGGCGGACTGTTTCAGGAACTGCAGCACTACGTCGAAGGATTCATAAGGGTGATGGACGACGATGTCCTTCTGCTGGATCGCCGCGAAACAGTCACCGCCATGCTCGCGGATGCGCTCGGGGAAGCGGGCGTTGAAGGGCTCGAATTTGAGGTCGGGACGGTCGTCGACGATTAGCTGGGCGGTGTCGTTGAGGCCGATCAGGCCCTTTTGCATGAACACCTCGCTCTCGGCCACCTCGAGCTCCTGGATCACGAAGCGCTGCAGCCGCGGCGGCATCGTCGCCTCGATCTCCAGACGGATCACCGAACCGCGGCGACGCTGCTTGAGGGCCGATTCATAAAGCCGCACCAAGTCCTCGGCCTTTTCCTGGATTTCGAGATCGCTGTCCCGCAGCACCCGGAAGGCGCCTTGGCTGCGCACCATGTAGCCTGGAAACAGGCGCGAGACGAACAGCCCCACCACCGATTCAAGCCGGATGAAGCGGATGCCGCCCGCCTCGTTCGACGCGCCGTTCTTGCCGCGCGCCGGCAAGCGGATGAACCGGTCGAGCTGTCCCGGTATCGGCATCAGCGCGTACATCGAGCGGTCGTCCTCGGCGCGGTAGAGATCAAGCCCGAGGGTGAAACCCATATTGGGAATGAACGGGAACGGGTGAGCGGGGTCGACGGCGATCGGCGTCAACACCGGGAAGACCTGTTCGAGAAAATACTCCTCGAGCCACTTCTTCTCCTCGGCGCCCAGATAATTCGGATCGACCACGTGGACGCCGGCCTCGCGCATCTCCTTGGCCAGCGCCACCCAGCGCTCCTGCTGATGGGCGGAAAGCTCGGCGACCGCTTCACCGATCTTCTCGAGCTGCTCGCTCGGTGTCATGCCTTCCTGGCTCGGCGTCTCGATGCCGGCGAGCACCTGGCCGCGCAGACCGGCCACCCGCACCATGTAGAACTCGTCCAGATTGGAGGCCGAGATCGACAGGAAGCGCAACCGCTCAAGCAAGGGATGGCGGAGGTTCGCCGACTCTTCGAGCACCCGCTTGTTGAAATAAAGCCAGGAGAGCTCCCGATTGAAAAATCGATCAGGATTCTCGTCTATTACGAGTTCGGGTTGGCTCGAAAGCTCAACGATTTGCGGCCGGTTCATGACAACGTCCGACACGTCGGTCGATCATCCATCAGCAAGTCTTGCACGTTCGAATAGTGATCATATGACGCGCTCCCGCGCGATAATCAATGGCAAGCTCGATTCGGCGTGAATCGGGGCTTACGGCGCACCTGGCGCGGGGCCGGCCGCGCCGAGCGCCGGTTGCTCCGCCGGCGGGGCGATGCGCTCCTCCTGCTCGGCCAGACCGATATGGAAGGTGATCCGCCAGACGTGATAGGCTACCCGGTGGAGCCAGCGGATGCCGTCGAGCCTCAACAGGGCGGTGTAGGCGCTGATCCGCTGGCTGGAGGCGGCCGCCACCGTGCTTTCCCGATAGAGGTGGCGGTGGCGGCGCAGGATCTCCCGCAGACGGTCGAGCTTCTCGGTATCTTCGGCCCGGTCCCCGCCATGGAGCCACGAGGCGAGAACTCCGCGCAGCAACCCAGCCAGACGGCGCAGGCGCGCCTCGCTCTGCAGCACGTCGATCCGCGCCGTCTGCGTGCAGCGGTGGCGGAGCCGGCTCAAGTGATCGAGCGCGTGCATCGCCGCCAGATGGCGCTCATGGGGGAGCTGCTGCTGCGGTCCGGTGCGCACCCGCTCCAAGAAACCGCGCGTGGTCTCGAGCGCTTCCCTCACCGCCTGCAGCCGGGCCGGATCGACCCAGCGCTTCCTCTGCGGATCGAGCAGCTCGGCCAGAATGCCGAAGAGCTCGTCGGCGACGTCTCGGATCGTCGCCATCGCCGCGTCGACCGCCGCCGCGGGGTCGCCCAGCAAACGCTCGTCCAACCGTTTCAGCAGCGGCGGGCCGCGCTCCGGCACCAGCCACATGACCAGCTTGGCGAAGCGCCGGGTGAAGGGCAGCACCAGGAGCACGCCAAGCGTGTTGAAGGTGGTGTGGAAGGCGACGAGCGAGATCTGCGCATCGCCCCGGCCGCCCCCAGCGATCCAGGGGGCGACCAGCGCCGCGAAGGGCGTGAGCAAGAAGAAGGCCATCAACCCGGTGAGCAGGTTGTAGATCACGTGGGCGTACCCGGTCTGCCGCCGCGCCGTCGAGCCGCCGAAGGCCGCCAGCGCCGCGGAGAAGGTCGTCCCCACGTCCATGCCGATCACCATGGCCGCTGCCTGGGCGAAGGATAGGGCGCCCGCGCCCATGGCGACCAGCATGGTGGCGACGCCGGCGCTGGAGGACTGGGTCACCAGCGTGACCGCCACCCCGATCAGCACCAGCTGCAGCCGGCCGACGAGCGTGTCGGGGGGAAAATCGGCCGGCGTCACGGCGCCCTCGAAGGGCACCAGCCCCTTCTGCATGGCGTCGATGCCGAGGAACAACAGGCTGAAGCCCGCCATCGCCCATCCCAGATGGCGCAGCCAGCCGCGGCCGAACATCTTGAGGAGCGCGCCGGCGAACACCACCGGCAGGACGACGATGCCGAGGTCGAGCTTGAAGCCCAGTATGGCGACGAACCAACCGGTGATGGTGGTGCCGATATTGGCGCCGAAGATGATCCCGAGCGCCTGGGTGAAGGTCAGCAGCCCCGCGCCGACGAACCCAACAGTGGTGACCGTCGTGGCGCTCGAGGACTGAACGAGGGCGGTGGTCAGGGCGCCGGCGAGCACGCCGGTGAACGGGCTTTTGGTGAACCGCGCCAGCATCCGCCGCAAGGCGTCCCCGGCCATCCCCTGCAGGCCGTCGGTGAGGACCAGCATGCCGAGGAGAAACAGGCCAATCCCACCCAGGAA
>CAYVYD010000066.1:0-10287 GCA_964454415.1 uncultured Hyphomicrobiaceae bacterium
CAGGATGTTGTGAAAGTGCGAAAGGAAGCGAACCAAAACACCGCGTCTCGCAGGCTCGGGCAGGCGGTTGGGACCATGGATTTCCAGCCTCGCCGCGGCTTCGGCTTGGCTGATGCCGCCGGCTGCCGTTTTCAGGGCGTCAAGCGCGGTGTCCGATGAGACCCCATGCCAGTTGCTCTCAATCCTAGGCAATTCCTTGCTCATTATTTTTTCTTTTCAACCGGTTCTAGAGTTGATGCACGGAAGGGGTTGAAAGCCCCGCTCCCGGCATCTTGGTGCAATAATGTGGCTTCCGATCGGGCCACGAATGAGACGAGCCGTTTCGCGGTCTCCGCAGGGAGACCCGTGGTGATTCGGGATCATCTTTGGCCGAACGGCTAGCAATTTGCCGGCATTGGCAAGCGGATGAACTTCTACTACCACCGGCGGCCGCATTCCGCGCTTGGCGGACCAACGCCCCATGCGGTTTACTGGAGCAGAAACGATCGCTAACAACCCGGTTGGCAGGGCCGATCTGTGGCTTAAACCATCGTCAAAGCCGTCCAACAATCGGTGCGTAGCTCGACATTGATGAGGGTCGGAAAATGCCGGGCCGTTTCGAGGCGTTGGCCGTCCGTCCGCGGGAAAGCCGCCGCACGAAAACGGCTAGTCAAGGAGGGCATCGTGACCAAGCAAGCATCCCGTGTGATCTGGTTCGAGGAGTTGGGGCGGGCCGACGTCGCCCGTGTCGGCGGGAAGAACGCATCGCTTGGAGAGATGGTGCGCCACCTCGGCCAACGGGGCGTGACGGTCCCGCCGGGCTTCGCAACCACGGCCGAAGCCTATTGGCACTTCGTCGATTCCAACCAGCTCAGGGATACGATCACCACCGCCTTCCAAGAATTAAACGAAGGCAAGGCGCCGCTTTCCGAGACCGGGAAGGCCTTGCGCCGCGCCTTTCTGCGGGGCAAGTGGCCGGACGATACGGCGAAGGCCATAAGCATGGCCTATGGCGGGCTGTGCGGGCGCATCGGCAAAACCGACGCCGACGTGGCCGTGCGGTCCAGCGCCACGGCCGAGGATCTCCCCGAGGCAAGCTTTGCCGGACAGCAGGAAACCTTTCTCAACATTCGCGGCGAGGCGGCCCTTCTCGACGCCTGCCGGCGCTGCTTTGCATCGCTTTTTACCGATCGCGCCATAAGCTACCGCAAGACCAAGGGCTTCGATCATTTGAAGGTAGCCCTGTCCATAGGCGTGCAGGCCATGGTGCGTTCGGACCTCGCTGGTGCGGGCGTCATGTTCACGATCGATACCGAGACCGGCTTCGATAAGGTCGCGATCATCGACGCCGCCTGGGGGCTTGGCGAGAACGTGGTGCAGGGCACGGTCGATCCCGACGAATATCAGGTTTTCAAGCCGCTGCTTTCGAAGCCTTCGCTCAGGCCGATCATCGAGAAGCGGCTCGGCGGCAAGACGCAAAAGATGATCTACGGGGGGCATGGCGGGCGGTCGACCCGGAACGTGCCAACCTCCAATGCGGAGCGCGCGGCGTTCGTTCTCCCGGACGAGGACATCCTCGCGCTCGCGCGTTGGGCCTGCGTCATCGAGGATCACTACGGCTGCCCGATGGACATCGAGTGGGCAAAGGACGGCGAAAACGGCAAGTTGTTCATCGTGCAGGCACGGCCCGAGACGGTGCAATCGCGCAAGGAGGCGGGCGAGTACCGCTCCTACCGCATCAAGTCAAAGGGGCGGAAGCTCGTGACCGGCCTCAGCATCGGCGAAGCGGTCGTGACGGGGCGCGTCTGTCTGATCGAAAATGCCCGCGACATTCGCCGTTTCGTCGACGGCGCCGTTCTGGTGACGCAAAACACCGATCCCGATTGGGTGCCGATCATGAAGCGCGCGGCGGCGATCGTGACCGATCGCGGCGGACGCACTTCGCACGCGGCCATCGTCAGCCGCGAACTGGGTCTGCCCGCCATCGTCGGCAGCGGGGACGCCACGCGCGTTCTTCACGACGAGCAGGAAGTTACGGTGTCCTGCGCCGAAGGCGATGAGGGCTTCGTTTACGAGGGAGCCGCCGAGTATGAAACCGAAGCTCTCGATCTCGAGGATATCCCGCCCACCCGCACGCGGATCATGCTCAACCTCGCCAATCCGGCGGCCGCCTTCCGCTGGTGGCGGATCGCCGCCGACGGGGTCGGGCTGGCGCGCATGGAATTCGTCGTCGGCAACCACATAAAGGTGCACCCGATGGCGTTGGCGCACTTCGAAACTCTCCAGGACGCCGACGCCAAGCGGCAGATCGCGGAACTCACGGCGGGCTACGATGACAAGACAGAATATTTCGTCGACCGCCTGTCGCGCGGGCTGGCGCGCATCGCGGCGGCACAGCATCCCGAGCCCGTCATCGTCCGCATGAGCGACTTCAAGACCAACGAATATGCAAATCTCGTCGGCGGCGCCGTGTTCGAACCGAAGGAAGAGAACCCGATGATCGGCTTCCGAGGCGCCTCGCGCTACTACTCGCCGCGCTACAGCGATGGCTTCGCGTTGGAATGCCGCGCCATTCTGCGCCTGCGCGAGGAGATGGGATTCACCAATGTCATCGTCATGATTCCGTTCTGCCGCTCGGTCGGGGAAGCCGACCGGGTCCTCGCCGCGATGGCAGAGAACGGCTTGCGGCGGGGCAAACACGGGCTCGAGATTTACGTCATGTGCGAGATTCCCTCGAACGTCATCCTGGCAAAAGCCTTCGCGGAGCGATTCGACGGATTCTCGATCGGCAGCAACGACCTCACCCAGCTCACCCTAGGAGTCGATCGCGATTCAGAGGAGCTCGCCGATTTGTTCGACGAGCAGGACGAGGCGGTAAAATGGATGATCGAGAACGTCATTCGGGAAGCGCATAAGGCCGGGGCCAAGATTGGATTGTGCGGCCAGGCGCCGAGCGACCATCCGGAGTTCGCCGAGTTTCTCGTCTCTTGCGGAATCGACTCAATCTCCGTCAGCCCCGACAGCTTTGTTGCCGTAAAACGCAAGGTGGCAGAGGCTGAAGCAAGACATCGGAACGCGGGTGCCGCGCTTGAGACTGGTCGGCGCTGAATTGGCATCGAGAGGCCATTCAACCGGCTCTGCTCACCGCCGGGGAACGGATTCGTCGAGATTTTCAACGGCCGGCTGCATGACGAATGCCTCAACGAGCATTCGTTCACCAGCCACGACAAGGGGCTGGAGGCGATTGAGGCTTGGTGCACCAACTTACAGTGCCAAGTAGTCCTTCACGAGCCTCAATGGCATCGCACCAACGGAGTTTGCAACCCGGTCCGACAGGACCGTAAACGAAGTAAACTCCAGCCATGATTGGAAGAGTGGTGAAGAGCAGATCAACATGAATGCATCCCGCGAGCAATGGGGAAGCCGTCACGGATTCATTTTGGCCACCATTGGTGGCGCCGTGGGAATTGGTAACATCTGGCGCTTCTCTTATGTCGCGGGAGAAAATGGCGGTGCGGTCTTTCTCATCATCTATCTCTCCTTCGTTCTTCTGATAGGGCTTCCACTAATGATCGCCGAGTTATCCGTTGGACGCCAAGCCCAAGGCGATGCGGTTGCCGGTTTTGAAAACGATAGAAAATCCAGTTTTTGGCCGATGGCCGGGTGGCTTGGTATCGCCGCCGCATTCCTCTTGCTTACATATTATTCTGTGATCGCAGGCTGGGTTCTCAAATATTTCGTCGGCGCCACAACCGGTGCACTGTGGGAGGCGGCTGGCGCCGGATTTGGCGGCTATTTTTCCAGATTCATTGCCAATCAGGGCGAGCCGCTTGCATGGCAACTGGCTGCCGTGGCCATAGCAATATCTATCGTCGCAGGAGGCGTTCAGCGGGGAATTGAACTGGCAAACCGCGTGCTCATTCCCGTGCTGGCGATCATAGTCATCTCACTCGCTGCTTATGCGCTCAATCTTTCCGGAGCTTCCGACGGTGTAAAGTTTCTTTTTGTGCCGGATTGGAGCGCATTTTCAGAGCCCGGAGTCTATCTGGCCGCTTTGGGGCAGGCCTTCTTTTCACTTGGCGTTGGGATGGCGGTTTTCGTGACATATGGAGGCTACATGCCGCGGACTTTTTCGATTCCTGTGTCGGCTGGTCTAATAGCTGCGGGCGATACGTTGTTCGCCATAATCGCCGGACTGGCGATATTTCCCGCCATATTTGCCCTGGGCGGCGAACCCGCGGCTGGACCGGAGCTCGCTTTCATCGTGCTCCCGCAAATTTTCCTCAAAATGCCGGCAGGCGCCTTGATCGGCGTCATATTCTTCTTCCTGCTCGCTGCTGCGGCAGTTACGTCGATGGTAGCCTTGCTGGAGGTGCCGGTCGCCTCGCTGATCCATAGATTCGGCGTGCGGCGCTGGCTCGCGTCAGCCTGCATCGGCACGATCGTGTTCCTGCTTGGATTGCCGTCCGCCCTAAGCTACGGCGCGTTGAGCCATATCAAGATTGGAACACATGGGCTTCTCGATGCCATCGACTTCGGCGTGTCTAATTTCCTGTTTCCAACGGTTGGATTTCTAACCGCGCTCTACGTTGGCTGGCATCTCAAGCGCGATTACGCGCTGTTTGAGGCAGATTTGTTTGGGCACCGGATTGGTACGCTGTGGTTGTGGCTGCTTCGCGTTTTGGTGCCGATCACGATTGTGGGGATTCTGCTTAATTCAGCAGCCGCGTTGTGACGTTTGAGGTGGTCCTGCTTTGTTGGACAGGTTGGCGGCGAAGTTAAGGTGGATTTGGATCATCGATCACAACGCCATTAGCTCCTGGTCTCGCGGTAAGTATGCTTCCTCCGGCGTCCTGCCGCCAGGCGCGGAATGTGACGCATGGTTTTGTAGAAGGCCATCCAGTCCCTGATGACGCGTCGGGCATGGAAGCCGTCCGCAAGATCGAGGAGATAAACCACCTCGTGCTTCAACGACCGCCATCGCCGCTTGATGAAGATGTTGTTCGTGCGGCGCCCACGACCGTACATTAAGTTCCCAACGCCCGCTTGCCTGGGCTTGGTGGTCCAGCCCGAGCCGTTAAACCGGCGGCCCTGATCCGCAGTCGTTGGACCGCTCGGTTCCTCATCGGCCAGAAGAGCGGACACGTCTCGATGGCTCGACAGCCGGGGCTAACCGCGGAGCGCAAACGATCCTGCGGGGCAGCGGCAGTCCACTTCATCCGCGGTTGATCGGCGCTACGATTGGGCTATCAATCCGGCATGGGCTCGATCTTCCTCGCTGTCGTCCTGATTGCACCGTTCCTCGGCATACCCCTTGTGGTGGCGACCGCTGGCTACTCGAGGAGCGTAGCCGCTTGGGCGGCGGCGGGCGCAATGGCAATGGGGCTTGCGTCCCTCGGCCTCCTTCTGCCCGACGCGCTTGCCAGCATCGTCACGGTCGCTCGCATCGCATGGCTTCCAGAGTGGGGCCTCGATCTTGCGCTGAGACTGGACGGCCTCGGGTTGCTCTTTTCCCTTCTGATCCTGGGCATCGGGTTGTTGATCATACTTTATTCTGCATATTACTTGCCCGAATCCGATCGCCTCGGTCGCTTTTACGCGCTCCTGCTGGCATTCGCCGGCGGCATGCTGGGTGTGGTTTTGGCCGAGAACATGATCCTGATGCTCGTGTTCTGGGAAGTGACGAGCCTCACCTCGTTTCTGCTCATAGCCTACAAATACGAAGCGCACGATGCGCGCATCGCCGCCCGCATGGCGTTGGCCGTCACTGGCGGCGGCGGCCTCGCGCTGCTGGCGGGCCTCCTGCTGCTCGGGCACGCGGCCGGCAGCTTCGAGCTGACCGAGGTCCTGCGGCAAGGTGATGCGATCCGCTCGCACGCGCTCTATCCAGTCATATTGGTGCTGATCCTGCTGGGCGCCTTCACCAAATCGGCGCAGTTCCCGTTCCACTTCTGGCTGCCGAACGCCATGGCGGCACCGACACCTGTATCGGCCTATCTTCACTCGGCGACCATGGTGAAGGCCGGCGTGTTCCTGCTTGCACGCTTCTATCCCGTGCTCTCTGGGACGGATCTCTGGCTGGTCCTGGTCGGAATGACAGGGGCCATTACCTTCGTCTACGGCGCCTATGTTGCGCTTCTCAAGCACGACTTCAAAGGCCTACTCGCCTACTCGACGATCAGCCATCTCGGCCTCATCACACTGCTGTTCGGCCTGGATACGCCGATGAGCGCGGTCGCGGCCGTGTTTCACGTCATCAATCACGCCATCTTCAAGGCCTCACTGTTCATGGCGGCTGGCATCATTGATCACGAGTGCGGTACGCGCGACATGCGCCGCATCAACGGTTTGTTCAAGTACATGCCGTGGACGGCGACGCTCGGCATCCTGGCCGCGAGCTCGATGGCGGGCGTACCACTGCTCAACGGCTTTCTGTCGAAGGAGATGTTCTTCACGGAGGCGGTGGGACATCCAGCCTTCGAGGGCTACGCGAGCTACTTGCTTCCCGCCTTTGCGACCATCGCCGGCATGCTGTCGGTCGCCTACTCGGCGCGCTTCGTGCATGACGTCTTCTTCAACGGCGAGCCTGCAAACATCCCCCGGACGCCGCGTGAGCCGCCACGCTGGATGCGGCTGCCGGTTGAAATACTGGTCGGCCTCGTGCTGTTCGTGGGTCTCCTACCGCAATTTTCTGTCGGGCTCATCCTCACTACCGCATCAAGCGCGGTGTTGCCTGCCGGCGTACCCGACTTCAAGCTCGCGGTATGGCATGGATGGAACCTGCCGCTGGCCATCAGCATCGCCGCGTTCGGACTGGGCCTCACACACTACTGGCGCCGCCATCACCTGTTCGAGCTGCATGTGCGCTGTATGCCGAATATTTCGAGCCCGGTTGCCTTCGAGCGGATCTACCGCGATGCGAGTCTCGCTTCAGCGTGGCTCATGCACGCCGCCGACAACCGCTCGCTGCAGCGCTATCTGGCAATGTTTCTCGCATTCGTGTTGGTGCTGGGCGGATGGGCATGGTGGGGTTCGCCGGCCGGGCATCTGACGGGCCGTCTTGATGCGACGCCACTCGATGGCGCAAGCATCGCGGCGCTCGCTGCACTTATCGTCGGCGCCGCCGGTACGGTCGTACACCATCGGGAGAGGCTAGTTGCAGTCATCTTCATGAGCGTTGTCGGGGTCGTCGTCGCTCTCGCCTTCATTCGCTACAAAGCGCCGGATCTTGCCCTGACCCAGCTCTCGATAGAGGTAGTGACGATCGTGCTGCTGCTGTTGGCACTGCGCTTCCTGCCCGCCAATGCAAGGCCTCAAAGCTCGCGCTCCAACAAACTACGCGATGCGTTCCTCGCCGTGCTCGTTGGCGCCGGTACCGCCGCATTGGCCTACGCCATGTTGACCAGACCGTTCGACACCATCTCGGGCTATCACCTCGCCAATTCCGTGCCGGGCGGCGGCGGCACCAACGTGGTCAACGTCGTACTCGTCGACTTCCGCGGGTTCGATACGCTTGGCGAGATCGCTGTGCTCGCCATGGCCGCGCTCGGGCTCCATGCCCTACTCGATGGATTGCGCCTCAAACCGCTCGCGCTTAGCGCCAAGACCGAAGCGGATCGCCATCCTGTCATGCTGGCCCAGCTCATGCGCCCGCTGTTGCCATTGGCGCTGACGGTCTCCGTCTACGTCTTTTTGAGAGGACATAATCTGCCGGGCGGTGGGTTCGTCGCCGGCCTCATCGCCTCGGTGGCGCTGATGCTGCAGTATCTTGCCAGCGGCATCGATTTCGCGACTGCGCGACTCAGGGTCGACTATATCCGCGTGCTCGGCCTCGGCCTCGCCGTCGCCACAGCCACCGGTCTGGCAAGTTGGCTCTTTGGTTATCCCTTCCTCACAAGCACGTTCGGCCACGTCCACCCATTGACAATCCATGAGTTCGAGCTGGCCTCCGCAATTGTCTTCGATCTCGGCGTGTTCCTGGTCGTGATGGCGGGCATTCTGCTGGCGCTTTCCGAACTCGGTGGCCTGAGCCGCCGGGAGCAGCCCGCCGTGCGATCCGAGACCGTGGAGGCCTAGGCGGCATGGAGATCCTGGTTTCGCTCGGCATCGGCGTGCTGACCTCCTGCGGCATCTATCTAGTGCTGAGGCCCTCGACCTTCTCCGTCGTGCTCGGCCTGACGCTCTTGTCCTATGCAGTCAACGCTTTGATTTTCTTTGGCGGCCGGCTCAACGCGAAAGCGCCGCCGCTCGTATTGCCAGGTGCATCGGGCCTCGCCGACCCGCTGCCGCAGGCACTTGTGCTGACGGCGATCGTCATCGGCTTCGGGATGACCGCCTATCTCATCGCGCTCGCGCTCCGCGCCAGGGGCGAGACCGGCACGGATCACGTCGATACGGAAGAGGGCCGATGAGCCACTTGCCCATCCTTCCCATCCTAATCCCCCTCGTTACCGCGGCTCTGCTGCTTACCACGCACAACGCTGGCACCGCCGGCAAGCGCGCCGTCACGCTTGTCTCGGTGCTTGCGCTCGCGGCGGCCGCCATGGCGTTGCTGGTGTCGGCAAGCGACGGCACCATCCGCGTCTACCGTCTGGGCAACTGGCCGGCCCCCTACGGCATCGTGCTGGTGCTCGACCGACTTGCCGCCATAATGGTTGCCTTGACCGCCGTACTCGCTTTGCCCGTGGCGCTTGCCGCTGTGTCGGGCACCGATACGCAGGGCCGCCATTTCCACGCCACGCTCCAGCTCCAGCTAGTAGGCCTCAACGGCGCGTTTCTCACAGGCGACCTGTTCAATCTCTTCGTCTTCTTCGAAATCCTGCTGCTTGCCTCCTACGTACTGCTCGTCCACGGCGGCGGCGCCGAGCGGATGCGCGCCGGCCTCGCCTACGTCATCCTGAATCTTGCCGGCTCGGCGCTGTTTCTGATCGCGCTCGGCCTTATCTACGGCACCCTGGGCACCCTGAACTTGGCGGATTTGTCGATCGTGCTGCCGCAGGTCGCTCCAGGGCACCAAGCGCTGGTCAGGACAGCGGCACTATTGCTGGTGGCGGTGTTCCTGCTGAAAGCCGCGCTGCTCCCGCTGGGCTTCTGGCTACCGCACGTCTATACGGCCGTCTTTCTGCCCGTGTCCGTTCTGTTCGTCATAATGACCAAGGTCGGCATCTACGCCCTTCTGCGTCTCTCCACGATCGGTTTTGCCGCCGCGCCCTATACGGCCGACTCGCTGCAGCCCTGGCTGCCGTGGCTGGCCATTGCCACCATTGCCGTCGGCGCGGTTGGCGCGATGGCGGCAGAGAGACTGGCGATGGTGGTCGCCAACCTCGTGCTGATCTCAAGCGGAACGCTGCTGCTCGGCGTCGCGGAGTCGAACGTCGCGTCGACGGCTGCCGCGCTCTATTACCTTGTGCATACAACGATCGTCACCGGCGCCCTGTTCCTCCTGGTCGACGCGCTCGCATGCCAGCGCGGCGCTCTTGCCGACAACATCGAGAAGGGTCCCCGGCTGGCAAACTTGCTGACACTTGGCGCGGTCTATCTGATCCTCTCGATCGCCGCGAGCGGAGCCCCTCCACTGTCTGGCTTTATTGGCAAGCTGATGGTCATGCAGTCCTTGAAGGACACGAGCACGGCGCCCATCGTATGGGGCGGGCTTCTGATCTCCGGTCTTGTCGTCGCTATCGTGTTGGCAAGGGCAGCCAGCTCCTTTTTCTGGGAGCCGGGGCGGCCGGAGAAAGCTGCTCTACCGACGGAGACCGCGCCGCCGCCGGCTCGGGGATTGTCTGTGGCGCTGATGCTGATGGTGGCAGCAAATCCCGTTCTAACGCTGGCCGCCGCGCCCATTGCCGACTACGCGCGCGCTACGGCCGAGCAACTCTCGGCTAGAGACACCTATGTGGGAGCCGTGCTGGGAAGCGCCGCCCGGATCCAGAGAGAGCGCCGGCCATGACTTTGATCGATCGCCTTGTTCCGCAACCAATCGTGACGCTCGCTATCCTCGGGCTGTGGATGGTGCTCGCTTCGAGCCCAAACCCCGGCAATCTGCTGCTCGGCGCGCTCCTGGGGCTGGTCATTCCATGGTTTACGCAAAGCTTCTGGCCTGACCATCCGCGCCTTGCACGGCCGTTCCTAGGTATCGCGTTGTTCATGCGTGTCGTGGGCGACATTCTCGTCGCCAACTGGCAGGTAGCTCGCCTCGTCGTCGGGCCGCTCGGACGACTTCATCCCGCCTTCGTCGAGATGCCGCTCGACATCGATGACCCGTTCGTTGTAACGCTGCTAGGCAGCGTTGTTTCGCTCACGCCGGGC
>CAYVYD010000066.1:10297-11084 GCA_964454415.1 uncultured Hyphomicrobiaceae bacterium
CTCCATCGAGATCGACCGCGACGCCAAAATACTCCTTGTGCATGCCCTCGACGTCGAAGACGAGGCGGCAATGATCGCAACCATCAAGGCGCGTTACGAGGCGCCACTGAAAAAGATATTCCGATGCTAAGCGCAGCGGTTTCCTTGGCCCTTACCTTGCTCGCGACCGCCATGGCCCTCAACCTATGGCGGCTCGTGAGGGGCCCGAGCAAGCCTGACCGCATCCTGGCGCTCGACACGCTTGCAATCAACACCATCGCGCTCGTCATGCTGATCGGCATCTCGATCGCGAGCACGGCCTATTTCGAGGCGGCTCTCCTGATCGCGATGATGGGCTTTGTCGGCACCGTCGCGCTCTGCAAGTTCCTGCTCGGCGGCGACATCATTGAATAGGAGGGCACGATGCTTGCCGAGGCCGTTATATCCATTCTCATCGTGGTCGGCGCGGCGTTCGCGCTCTTCGGATCGATTGGGCTCGCACGATTGCCCGATTTCTTCACGCGGCTGCACGGCCCGACAAAAGCCACGACGCTCGGCGTAGGTGCGATCGTCGTCGCCTCGCTCGTTCACTCGAGCGCGGCGAGCGGTAGCCTCAGCCTGCGCGAGCTTGCGATCTCTCTCTTCCTATTCATTACAGCGCCAGTCAGCGCGCATCTGCTTGGCAAGGCCGCGCTCGGGATCCAGGGCCGCCCGGACTGCGCGCGGGAACAGGGCTGAGCCTCGCGCGAGCACCACATATCCGTCACCTCGCTTGGAACGCGTTATGCTTCACACCGACATCCCAACC
>CAYVYD010000067.1:0-3407 GCA_964454415.1 uncultured Hyphomicrobiaceae bacterium
GGCGGCCTGCCTGAATTCGCTCCTGAGCGCAATGTTGATGAGATCACCGGTGACCGCCACGTGGTCGGCCCTTTGGCGCTTGATGTCGGCGATCACCTGGCCGAGCACTTCGGGAAGGTGGATCCATTTTCGCCCCGTGACCCAGTTGAGATATCCCAACGCACGCTTCCCTGCGAGCTCGTGCAAACGCATCGCGGGCAGCGGTCCCAGATGGGGGTCCGACAGATGGGCGAGCTTGAACATTGAGAGGGGCTATACAACCCAATTGCCGAATGCAAGGCTGCCGCGCATGGGCGGTAACCGCATGATCATGAGGCTGCTACAGCCCTATTGGCGGCTGACCCGGGGCATGACCCTCGGTGCCCAGGGAGTCATCTTCGACACGGAAGGGCGGGTCCTACTCGTCCGCCACGTCTACCGCCCCGGTTGGTTCTTTCCGGGCGGCGGCGTCGAATGGAACGAAACGGTGGAACAGGCCCTCGCCCGCGAGTTGATGGAAGAGGCGGGTATCAAAGTCACCGGCACGCCCCGGCTACACGGGGTCTTTGCCAATTTCGACAAATTCCCAGGCGATCACATTGCCCTTTTCGTGGTGCGCGAATGGCGCCGTCTCGCCGGCCACAAGGCCAGCGCCGAAATCGCCGAAAGCGCTTTCTTCACCCGCAGCGGCCTTCCCGAAGATACCGACGCGGCGACCAGACGGCGCTTGGCCGAACTGTTCGAGGGCCGTGAATCCGGCCGATCCTGGTAAAGCGCCCAAGGCCGCTTCCCGGCCGTGGCCTACTCGACATATTTCTTGGCGATGCGTGCGACGTGGTGCCCCTGAAAGCTCGCCAGGTTCAGCTCCTTCTGCGACGGCTGCCGCGAGCCGTCGGGCGCTGCGATGGTCGCCGCGCCATAGGGCGAGCCGCCCCGCACTTCGCTAACGTCGGCGAGGTCGGGCGCGGAATAGGGCAGACCGACGATGATCATGCCGTGATGCAGCAATGTGGTGTGAAAGGAGAGAATGGTGGACTCGTTTCCGCCGCCCGTCCCGGTCGAGGTGAAGACGCTGCCGATCTTGCCGATCAGCGCTCCCTCCGCCCACAGCGAGCCCGTTTGATCGAGAAAGTTCCGCATTTGCGACGACATGTTGCCGAAGCGAGTCGGTGTTCCGAAGATGATCGCATCGTAATTGGCGAGGTCCTCCGGGTCGGCAAAGGGGGCGGGCTGCTCGATTTTCATACCGGCCTCGCGCATCGTCTCTTCGGGAACGAGCTCGGGCACGCGGCGCACGACCACGTTCGTCCCATCGACCGCGCGTGCGCCCGTCACCACCGCGTAGGCGAGCGTTTCGACGTGCCCGTAAGAGCTATGATAAAGCACGAGAATATTGGCATTATTGGCCATCAACATCTCCCCTTGATGCCGGCGCGTAGATGGGTGGTCCCCAGAATGGAGGCCGACCTTTAAGAAATCGTCGCTCAAGGTAGACGACAATGCCGCGATCAGAAAGCAAGCCGTTTGGCTGGACCGCTTCCGGGCACCCGTGCTAAGGCAGCGCGCCGGGGAGGGGCGCCGGTATTTCATCGTACGGGTGCGATTTCGGTGCCGTGTTGGCGGTTGATCGCCCCTGCGCCGCCACCTCGCCGACTGCCGGGAAAAAGCCATGACGCGCGCGGATTTCGTCATCCGAGAGGAGCAGCCGGGCGACGCCGCCGCCCTGGCGCGGCTTTCCGCCCGCGCCTTCGGTCCGGGCCGGTTCGCCCGCACCGCCTACCGGGTTCGCGAAGCCGCGGGCATGCGCGGCTCCACCGGCAAGCTCGACCTCTGCGCTTGGCGGGGCGAGCGCCTGGTGGGCAGCATCCGGTTTTCCGAAATCGCCATCGGCGGTGCGTCGGGTGCCCTTCTTTTGGGCCCTTTGGCGATCGATCCCGATCACGTGGGCCGAGGGTGTGGCCGCGGACTGATCGAGGAGGGGCTGGGGCGGGCGCAGGCGGCTGGCTACGCGCTCGTCGTTCTGGTCGGCGATCTCACCTATTACCGCAAGTTCGGCTTTGACCTTTGTCCGGCAGGCCGGATGGAGTTGCCTGGTCCCGTGGATCCGGTCCGGATTCTGGTCAAGGAGTTGCGCCCCGGCGCGCTCGACGGGTTCCATGGGGCGGTCCGCGCGCTCCCTTCCTAGGGTCTTACCTAACCGCCCTCGCGGAACCAGGTCGCCGCCAACAGCCCCAGCATCGCGATCAGCGCGGCGATGCCGGCAAAGACCGGGAACAGGCGTATCCCCCGGACTGCTGCGGCGTCGCGGCGCTTCAGACCCATCCAATCGCTGCCATGCATCACCCGGCCGGACCGCAGCCGCGAGAGCCGCGGCAGCGTGACCTTTTCGGCCGAACCCTGCGCCCAGACCCAAAAGCCGCCCCCTCCGGTAGCCTCCAGCACGGGCTTGAGAAGTTTCTGCGTCGCCGCCAGATCTGCGAATTCCTTGGCGTTGGACGCGCCCACATGCGCCACGGCGCTGAGCTTCCCCGAGCCCAGCCGGTAGACGCCCTGCTCGGCAGCGGCGATGGTTTTGCGCCAGACACCCGCGCCCGCCGAATTGAGCTCCACGGTGGTTTTCTCTCCGTCGGGCGCCGTCAGTTCGACCGGCGCGACGCTGTCCTCCATCGAGCGCCGCTCAATCACGAGACTGTCCCCCCGAGCCCGCGCCGTCAGCACGTCTTCCTCCAGGTCGGGCTCCTTCATCAGCCAGTGAGCCAGCCGGCGCAGCAGATCCGTATATGGCCCGCCGCCCTCGAATCCCCGCGACCACAACCAGGCCTGATCGGAGAGAAGCAGCGCCACCCGGCCCTCGCCCTCGCGGTTGAGCACAAGAAGCGGCGCGTGCTCGGGTCCCTCCATGACTACGCTTCCACGCACCTGGTCCGCTTCGATCATCCGGAACCAGCGTCCCCAATTGGCCTTGCCGTCCGTCGTGCCGGTAAGCCCTCTGGTGACCGGGTGGCGGTTTCCGACGGCGGTCAATTGCGGTCTGAAGGCCTGTTCGATCACGCGTCCCGTGGGCGCAGCCGGAATGATGTAGGAGAGCGGCGTGCGGTACAGGCTCGTGGATTTGGCAAAGTGTTCGCCGGAGGCGACCAGCACGGCACCGCCCTGTTCCACGTAACGCGCCACGTTGTCGAGATAGAGCAGGGGAAGGACGCCCCGTCGGTGATACCGGTCGAAGATGATCAGGTCGAAATCCTCGAGCTTCTCCGCGAACAGCTCGCGTGTGGGGAAGGCGATCAGCGAGAGCTGATTGATCGGCGTGCCGTCCTGCTTTTCGGGGGGGCGCAGAATCGTGAAATGGACCAGATCGACGGCGGCGTCTGACTTCAGAAGGTTGCGCCAGACCCGCTCTCCCGCGTGCGGCTCGCCCGAAACCAGCA
>CAYVYD010000067.1:3507-4709 GCA_964454415.1 uncultured Hyphomicrobiaceae bacterium
CTGCTGTCGCGAACGCGCAGCTTCGCGGTCTGCTCGCCGCCGACGAGGCCAAATCGGGGGCTGCGCAGCAGCTCGATCCGCCGGTCGAACTCGTCCTCTTTGCCGGTAATGAGCGCGTGCACCGGCGCCGAAATGCCGAGCTCAGACACTTTTGCCGGAACGTCGTGCACCTGTCCGTCGGTAATTAGGATGACGCCCGCCAGCCGGTTCGTTGGAATTTCGGCGAGCGCCTTCGACAGATCGCCGAACAACAGGGTTCCCTCCCGCGGACGGTTCTCCGAGGCTCCCGGTGAGGCGACCTTCCGCACCTCCACGCCCGAAAGCTTTGCCAGTCGGCGATCGAGCGCCTCGGCGACCTTGGCGCTCAGTTCGGCGCGGCCGCCCAGCTTCTGGCTCGCGCTTTCATCCCTCACCACCACCACGACGTCGCTCAAAGGTTCGCGTTCGACCTGTTGCAGGCTTGGATTGAAGAGTGCCAGCAGCAGCAGAGCGAATGCGGCAATGCGCAACAGGGCGCCACGGGGATGCCGCCAGAGCAGCAGCGCGGCGAGCACCAGGCCGAAGGCGCCGAGCCCGCCTAGAACGGCCCCGGGCAGCAGGGGATCGAAGATCAGTGTCCAGGACATCGCCGTCTATTGCCCTAGCCGTTCCAGCAGTGCCGGCACGTGAACCTGGTCGGCTTTGTAGTTGCCCGTCAGCGCGTACATCACGATATTAACGCCCGAGCGAAACGCCATTTCACGCTGCATTTCGCCCCCGGGCACGGCGGGAAAAAGCGGCTGGTTGCGGTCATCGAGCGCCCAGGCGGCGGCGAAATCGTTCGACGTGATCAGGATCGAGCTCACCCCATCCGATCGCCTGGCCCGAGCCGCGCCTTCGCCGGGATTGTCGCTTTGCGCTTCCGCCCACAGCACACCGCCGTCCCACCTACCCGGAAATCCGCGCATCAGATAGAACGACTTGGTCAGTACGTGCGCCTCGGGAACGGGAGCAAGCGGCGGAATATCCAATTTGCCGATGAGCCTGGCGAGCGCCATTGCGCCGGGCCCCTGTCCGGCCTGCCCCGTCGTCGAAGGCGAGAGGTAATAATCGCGGGTGTCGAAGACAATGGTGCCGCCTTGCTTCATATAGGCGTCGATCTTAGCGAGGGTTGCATCGGGCAGGGCCTCGCTTTGAGCGCTAACGGGCCAGTAGAGCAGGGG
>CAYVYD010000067.1:4809-11049 GCA_964454415.1 uncultured Hyphomicrobiaceae bacterium
CGAGAGCGCCAGCACCGCGGCCGCGTCCAGAAGAAACAGAAAGAGCGCCGCCGCCAGCAACCACGCCTTCAGCTCGACGGCCTGGCGGGCTTCGTAATCCATTGTCTGGACGGTGTCGCCGACGTCGCCGAGCGGTATCAGCGTCGACTTCGCATTCAGGAGGTTGAGGGCGCGCGTCGCTCCCACGGGTCCGTAATAGCCGGGGGGATGTTGCGGACCGGCAACCGCGCCCTCCATCTCCGAGGCCTTCAGCGGCGGCGCGTTCGAGATGGCTGCCGTCAGTTCCCCGAAACCGTTCAGGATTTGTTGCGGCGACAGCAACCCATCCTCCGCAGACGTCTCGCCCGTCGAGGCGTCGCTACCCTCGGAGGAGGAAACGCTTGCCGGCGTGGAGCGCTCCACGACGCGCCGCAGCATCTCGACGAACAGGCCCGACATCGGCAGGTTCGACCAATCCGAATTTGCCGTGACGTGGAAAAGTACGAGTTGGCCCTTTCCGTGTCTGGCGGCGCTGACCAGCGGAGTGCCGTCCTTGAGGCGGGCCCAAATGGCGCTGTCGGCGTTTTTCGAGGGATCGGTCAGCACTTGGCGCTTCACCAAGATGTCATGGGACGGCTGGAGTCCGTTGAACGGGCTCCCCTCGTCGAAGGGGGCAAGCGGTTGGGGCGTGCTCCAGGACAGCGATCCGCCCAAGGTACGGCCGCCGTGCCGAAGCGGTTGCGGCAACAGGCTGTCGCCGCCCTGTTCCAGCCGTGGGCCCGCGAACCGTATCAGCGTTCCCCCCTGGTCGACCCATTTCTCCAGATCGTCCAATGTTCCGCCCACGAGCTTTCCGATGTCGGCGAGTATCAGGACCGAGACGTTGCGCTGGAGCATCGAACGCATGGCGGTCACGAGATTGCGGTCTTGGCTCGAGATTGTTTCAGCGTAGGGGGTGAGCGCCTTTTCGACATAATAAAGCGGCGAGAGTAGCGGTTGGGCCGCCTCGCGCGCCTCGCCGGAAATGATCCCGACCCGGCGCCATTGCGAACGGGCATCGAGCAAGTGCACGGCACCGGCCGACCGTTCCTCTTCGATCTCCAGACGCGCGATCTGATTGCGGATCTCCAGCGGTATGTCGATAGGGGCGGTTCCATCGAGCGCGCCGGTTTTGAGCGCGAAGGCGACCTCGGTGAGTTTTTCGCCACGGGAACTCAAGGCTTGTATGCGGCCCTCGCGCGGGTTGCCCTCGGCGCGCATGACGTGGGCAGTCAACACACCGTCATCCGAGATGGTCGAATAAAGCCCGAGCGCGCTGGCCTCGGCTTCGGGTCTTACCAAGTTGATATGGCCCGACTTTTTGCCCAGCCGCTGCAGCGCGGCGACGAGCGGTTGTGAGCCTCCGTAATCCAGTCCGTCCGTTAGCCAGAAAACCGCAGCGTCGTCTTGCCCCGCCATCGCCTTCTCCAGCAAGCCGGCAAGTTGTCGGCGGTCGGGATCGAAGGGCATTGGCTTCAGGGTGGCGGCATAGTCGCGGGCCTGATCGGTGCTCATCACCTGCACTGCCGCGGCCTCGCCGCCCGCGCTCGGTGCGATCACGATGGTCCTGTTTTGTCGCTCGGCGCGCGTGATGATCGACCCGATCAGATCCTCCCGTTCGCGCCAGTGGCTGCCGGACGCCCAGCCATTGTCGACGACGATCACGACGGGTCCCTTGCCCGATAGGGCTTCGCGGTCGGGATTGAGCACCGGCCGCGCCAGTGCCACGATTATCAGCGCGGCCAGCAAAAGGCGCAAAGCCGTCAGCCACCAGGGGCTGCTTTTCGGCGTGTGTTCGTCGTTCTTCAGACCCTTGAGCAGCCGCGTCGGTGGAAACACGACTCTCTGTGGTTTAGGCGGAATGAATCGCAGCAGCCACCAGATGAGCGGCAGAACCGCCAATCCGGCGAGCAGCCATGGCGCCAGGAAGCCCAATGGTCCGATGGCGATCATGACCGCGCCGCGCCCTTGCCGCCGCCAAATTCCGAAATCCCCGAGACCGTGCGGTAGCGGTAGTCGTTTTCGTTTCCGGCAAGCCGGTTGTGGAGAGCAAGCAGGGCCTGTTCGGCGGGCCGGTCGCTGTGATGGACGAGGTACGACCAGTGCAGCCGTTCTGCCAGCTCCATCAGCGATTGCCTATGCCGCGACATGCGCTTCATGTAGCGCTGGCGCAGGCTTTCGGCGCGGCCGGTCGTCACCTCCTCGTCCCCTTCGCTTGCGACAAATTGCGTGTGCCCCTCATAGGGTAACGTCTCCTCGGCCGGATCGAGCACTTGAACCAAATGGCCGCCGACCCCTTGACCGGCCATCCGCTCCAGACGCGGCGCGAGGTCCTCCATGGGTTCGAGAAAATCGCCGATCAGAACGCATTCGCTGAACCGGCTGACTTCAACGTTGGGCGGGCCGCTGGGGGCCGGCTCGTCGAATGTGAGCTCCTGGACGATCGCTTCCGCCAGGCGCTGGGTGGCTCGCCGTCCCGACCACAGCCGTCGGCCCAACAGACCGACCTTCTCACCCCCGCGCGCCAATAAATCGCCAAGCGCCAGGGCAAGGATGATGGCCCGCTCCGCCTTGCTGCAGCGCGCCAGATGCGAGCGGTAGCCCATCGAAGGCGACGTGTCGACCCAGATCCAAACGCTGTGCGCCGCCTCCCACTCGCGTTCGCGCACGTAAAGATGATCCGAACTTGCCGATCGCCGCCAATCGATCGTCGCCGCCGCGTCGCTGTGCTCGAAATGGCGGAATTGCCAGAAGGTCTCTCCCGGGCCCGAACGCCGGCGTCCGTGGATGCCGTGGCTCACCGTCTGTGCAACGTGGTGGGCCTCCACCAGAAGTTCGGGAAACTTGGCGGCGAGCGTCGAGGCGCGAGCCTCGAGTTCGCCGATTGTCGCGCCCAGCTTCATCTTCGGGCGCTACTCCAATCGCTCGCTGAGGGCGTTGACGATATGCGATATGTTGCGGCCTTCGGCCCGCGCGGCGAAGGTCAGCGCCATGCGGTGTTTCAGCACCGGTTCGGCCAGGTCGACCACGTCGTCGATCGAGGGGGCGAACCGCCCGTCCATCAGCGCCTTGGCGCGCACGCCCAACATCAGAGCCTGGCTCGCTCGCGGTCCCGGCCCCCAGGCGATTTCCCGGTCGATCGTCTCGCCCGCCCCCGTGCCCGGCCGGGCCGACCGCACCAGCTTCAGAATCGCGTCGACCACTTTTTCGCCGACGGGGATCTGGCGGACCATGCGCTGCGCCAGCAGCAGCTCCTTGACCGACAGTATCGATTTCAGCTTGGTTTCTTCGGTGCCGGTAGTGGCGATCAGCATGGCGCGCTCGGCCGCTTCGTCCGGATAACTGACATCGATTTCGATCAGAAATCGGTCGAGCTGGGCTTCGGGAAGCGGATAGGTGCCTTCCTGCTCCAGCGGGTTCTGGGTCGCCAGCACGTGGAATGGCCTGGGCACGTCGTGCCGCACGCCGGCGACCGTGACGTGGTGCTCCTGCATCGCCTGCAGCAGGGCGGATTGCGTCTTCGGGCTGGCGCGGTTGATCTCGTCGGCCATCAGGAGCTGGGTGAAGACCGGCCCCTGGACGAAACGGAACGACCGCTTGCCCGCCGTGCCCTCCTCGAGCACCTCCGAGCCGACGATGTCGGAAGGCATCAGATCGGGCGTGAACTGGATCCGTTTGTTGTCGAGCCCCATCACGGTGCCGAGCGTCTCCACCAGGCTGGTCTTGGCCAAGCCCGGCACGCCGATCAGCAAGGCGTGGCCGCCGGCCAGCAGCGTGATCAGCGACAGCTCGATGACCCGCTCCTGGCCGAAGATCACGGACCCCGCCGCGTCGCGGATCGCGCCCATCTTGGCGCCGATCTCTTCGAATTGCTTGACGAGCTTGTCGTCGGTTTGACGAACCTTTGCCATGGTGATGAATATAGCCGCAAAATCGCGTTCGGGAACACTCCGAAGCCAGATTCGCGCGCCTTCGCCTGGAGCGGTGGGCGCGTTCACCGCCGGTTGCGACCGTTCGCCATATCGGTCCCATATGAGCCTTCCCCCCTCCACACCGCCCGCAAGTCCCGAGCAGTTGCAGCGCCTCGCCAGCGGCATCGGCGCGGCGGCGCGGCGGGGTCCGGCGCCGGTCGAGCGCTGGAATCCGCCCTATTGCGGCGATATCGGCCTTGCCATCGCCGCCGACGGCACCTGGCATTACCGCAGCAGCCTGATCGCCAGGCCGGCATTGGTCGGGCTCTTCGCCTCGGCGCTGCGCCGCGACGAGGACGGCCGCCACTATCTCGTGACGCCGGTGGAGAAAATCGCCGTCGCCGTGGCCGACGCGCCGTTCCTGGCGGTCGAGATGCGGACCGAGGGCTCGGGCGGGAGCCAGCGAATCGCCTTGCGCACCAATCTTGATGAATGGATCGAGGCCGGGCCCGATCATCCGCTCCGTTTCGTCGAGGAGCCGCCAGAGGGCGCACTCAAGCCCTATCTGCTGGTGCGTGGCCGGCTTGAGGCGCGTTTGACCCGCGCGCTGGTCTACGATCTGATTGACCAGGCCGTGGTGGAACCCGTGGAGGGTAGCGACATGATCGGAGTTTGGAGCGGAGGCGCATTTTTCGCGATCGCGCCCGCCGCCACGCGGGGGAGGTCGTGATGGCGGCGCTCGACGCCGAGATCATGGTCTTCTCGGCCCGGGAGCTGCGCCGCCGCGCCGAGGGCATGTTGACGCCGCCCCGCGACATGGCCCACATCGCCATGGAGGGCACGGCACACATGAGCGATTTGCGGCTCAATCCAGAGCTCGGCGAGGCCAACTCGGACGATGCCACCCGCGCCGCCGCCGTGCTCGTGCCGATCGTCGCGCGCGAGCCCGAGGCGACCGTGCTGCTGACCGAGCGCCCCAAGCACCTCGCGGCCCATGCCGGTCAGGTTGCCTTTCCGGGCGGCAAGATGGATGAGGCGGATCCCGCCCCCCTCGACACCGCGCTGCGCGAGGCCCGCGAGGAGATTGGCCTCGACCCGGCACTCGTGCGCCCCATCGGCTTCCTAGATCTCTACCAGACGGTCACCAACTTCCGCGTCGCGCCGCTGGTGGCGCTGGTTTCGCCCGACTTCGAGCCCGTCCTCGATCCTTCCGAGGTCGCCGACGCCTTCGAGGTCCCCCTCCGCTTCCTGATGAGCCCGGAGAACCACCACATCCATTCGCTCGTTTATGGGGGGCGCGAACGCTTCTACTATGCGATGCCCTATGGTGACCGCTATATATGGGGCGCGACCGCCGGAATCCTGCACAATCTCTACGAACGGCTCTACCGCTGATGCTGCGCATATTCGTCATCAACAGCCTGATGTTTCTGCTGCCCTTCATGCTCTACGGCGCCTATTTCTATCTGGCGCACAAGGGCGCGGACTCGAAGACTTTCTGGGCCGACGCCCCGCTGCTGTGGCTGTTGGGTGCGGGCGCCGCCCTCGTCCTGGGGGCGATGGCGGCGCTGGTCTCCTTCGGCGGCGCCAAACCCGGCGGCACCTATGTGCCGCCCCGCCTCGAGGACGGCGTCATCAAGCCCGGCCACGTCGAATAGAGCCGGTTCGAGCGCAGGAAGGGTTCCGTGCCGTCTCGAAAGCCAAAAAGCCTCCCCAGCATCGCCGGCGCCCCCTGGCTTTCCTGGCCGGAGACCCGCGCCGTTTTCGCCGCGCTTGCCGCGCGCGGTTTCGTGGCGCGCGCCGTCGGCGGGTCGGTGCGCAACACCCTCCTCGGCGAGCCCGTCGGCGATGTCGACCTCGCCACCACCGCGCCGCCGCAGACGGTCATCGAGCTGGCCGAGGCCGCCAGCCTCACCGCCGTTCCCACCGGCATAGACCACGGCACCGTGACGCTGGTGGCGGGCGAGCGCGGCTTCGAGGTCACGACGCTGCGCTGCGACGTGAAGACCCATGGCCGCCACGCGACCGTAGCCTTCACCGAGGATTGGGAGGAGGACGCCAGGCGCCGCGACTTCACCATCAACGCGCTTTACGCCGACGCCGACGGCACCCTCTTCGACCCCATCGGCGGCTACCCCGACATCCTCGCCCGCCGAGTCCGCTTCATCGGCGATCCGGCGGCGCGCATCCGCGAGGACTATTTACGGATCCTGCGCTTCTTCCGCATCAACGCGCAGTTCGGCCGCCCCCCCTATTGCCGCCAAGGGCTCGATGCCTGCGTCAGGGAAAGGGCCGGCCTGGCGCGGCTCTC
>CAYVYD010000068.1:0-10873 GCA_964454415.1 uncultured Hyphomicrobiaceae bacterium
ACAGCGGGCGAGATCATCTCGGAATAGCTGGGCGGCATCGTCGGAATCCGCACCCCGCCGCACACAGCACCCGCGACAGCGACGCCGGGTTGGCGCTCACGCCCCGCTCGGCGGCCAGCTCCGGCATCGTCATGTCCGGCGTCTGCTCCACGCTGGCGATCAGGAAGTCCAGGTGCCCCGCCAGCTTGCCGCCGCCCGTCGGCCGACCCTGCCGCGCCGGCGCCGCCGACCCCGTCCGCTCCACCCGCGCCAGCAGCTTCACCGAACAGCTGTCGCTCACCCCGAACTCCCGCGCCGCGCCCCGACGGCTCCCGCCGGCCGACACATGCGCCACGATCCGCTCCCGCGGATCCATCGAGTACGGCTTGCCCATGATCCACCTCCAGCCACGGTGAATCACGCTTCGGCACATCAGGGAATCCTCTCGCTTCCCGTTTCAAGCACGATGCTCTAGCCGCTGTCGTTGAGGGCCGCCAGCAGCGCGTCCCAAGCCGGCCAGCGTCCAGCGCCGGAACTGGCGGTAGACCGAGCTCCACTTGCCGAAGTGGTCGTGCAGATCCCGCGAGGGCGAGCCCGTCCGCGCGATCCAGAACCCCGTCCAGCACCAGACGGTGGTTACGCGGTCTCCGACCGCGCCGGGGGCCGCCCTCGATTACGAACGGCGCGAAGAACGCCCACTCCTCGTCGGACATCAGGCCACGAACCACGAAGCACAGCCGCCCTCCCCAACGAGCAGCCTTGAATCAGCGATTACCCGATTTGGGAATCCACTTCGTCAACAGGACCTAGCTCAAGTGGAGGGAGCAGGAAGGCGCGCAGGTCAAGCAGCTTGACCACACCCGAATTATCGAGGAAAGTTTAGACAACGCTGTCAAAACAATCGCAGCGGGAAGGCCTCTGCTAACGAAGCTGCTTTGTTAGTGCCGAGGCGAACGGTTGAAAGGGGGGGTGGGAATGGCAAAAGTTCGTGTCAAGATCGTCAGCTTCGCGGCTTTAGCGGCTTCCATGGGAAGCCTGCCGGCGATGGCCCAGACGACTTCTTCGACGACGCAGGATGAGCAGCCGGCGCCGACATCTGACTCACGTGGCATCGCACCGGTGCCTTCTGTCGCTGCCAGCCAGGCCGATCATTCGGTCGGGGAAATTGTCGTCACGGCGCAGAAGCGAACGGAGCGCCTGATCGATGTGCCGGTCGCGGTTTCCGTAGTCACTGGTGAGAGATTAGCCAGCCAGCAGATCAACGATTCGCAGTCGCTAACCCGCGCTGTCCCCGCGCTTACCTATCAACAAGGTGGTGCTCCAAACAACAGCAGCTTCCGAATTCGTGGCGTTGGCACCTCGCTTTTCGGACAAGGCGTGGAGCCGTCTGTTTCAGTGGTCGTCGATGGCGTCGTGGCGCCGCGGGCCAGCTCAGGCTTCGCCGACCTGCTCGACATCGAACGCGTAGAGGTGCTGCGGGGTCCTCAAGGCACATTATTCGGCAAGAACGCCACCGCTGGAGTGATCAACATCGTCACCGCCCGGCCTGCCAACGAATTCGGCGGCCATGTGGAAGCGACCATCGCCGAGCGGCAAGAGTATCGGGTTAAGGGCACACTGACAGGATCGATTGCAGAGGGCCTGCGCGGCAGGCTGTCCGGCTACTACAACAATGTGGGCGGTCATCTCTATAACATCAAGACCGACAGCTACCAGGGTGGCTTTGAAAGCTGGGGCTTGCGCGGCAAGCTTGAGTGGGACCCGACGTCTTCGCTGAACTTTCTGCTCAGCGCCGAAGTACGCGAGTACGATGCAAATTGCTGTGACACGCCATTTGTGCGGGTCGACAATCCAGTTCTGGCGCAAATTCTCCGTCCGCTAGTAGTTACCTCATCTGACAATCATATGAACAACAACGACAATTTAAGCTATGTGAAGACAGATCTGACGCAGATTTCGCTCCAAGCGGACTGGGATATTGGACCTGCGACGATTACATCAATCACGGCCTTCCAGGGCTACCAGGAACGGAATCAACTCGAACAGGACCAGATCGTGAGCGATCCGACTCGGTTCGTGGGTGCGGCCGCCTTTGCGTCGTGGAACTTCCAGCCGGCCCATCAAAAGCAAAAATCTTACACCGAAGAGGTCCGGATCGCGTCCAACGGCGGCGGCGATCTGACCTACGTCGCGGGCATCTTTCTCAGCAAGCTCGATCTGCACCGCAATCTGGTCCGCCGCCGGCAGACCTGCTCGGCCGGCGTTGTCGGGCAGCCTTGCACCGGCACGATCGTCAACCAAAGCGGCGGCTTCGACGCGCAGTTCGACAGCGAAAGCGCCTCGATCTTCGGGCAAGCCGACTATCGGATCTGGGGCGGACTGCACGTACTTGGGGGACTTCGCGGCCAATATGAGAAGCAGAGGGTCGAGGGCAGCCAATTCGGGCCTTTGATGACCGGTGACGTGCTGTTCCCTGGGACCACTGTTAACGAGGGGATCAGCGAGCGCGACGGCACCGCGGTGACTGGTAAGGCAGGGCTGCGCTACGAAGTCGACCGAAACTTGCAAACATATTTTAGCTACACGCGCGGCTACAAGGCATTTGCCCTCGATCTGGGGGCCACAACGATCTTCACCAACAATTCCGGTCTGAACCCGGAGCATGTCGACGCCTACGAGCTCGGCGCCAAGTGGCGGCATGCAAGCGGCGTCTTCGATCTAAACGCCGCGCTCTTCCGATCGGACTATACGGATCTGCAGACCCAGACCGTCATCAGCGACCCGGTGACCGGCGTGTTCACAGTCCAGCAGATCAATGCCGGAAAGTCCCGGACGCAGGGCTTCGAAATCGAGTCGACCATGAGGCCGTCCGACAGCCTGTCCATAGGAATGAGTTTTTCCTACACAGATGCGACCATCGATGTCGATGGCCTCCAGTGCGCCCTTCAGCAGCAGGCGGCGGCGCCGATTCTCACGGCCAACTTCCCCGTCAACTCATGCTACCGACGCCGTATAACAACCAACGGCGTGGTGACGACCTCACCTCCGATCGTCGATGTTCGCGGCGGGCAACTTCCAGTTGCTCCCAAGTATCGCGTGAGTATTCAGCCGCGCTATGAAGCCGAGTTCGGCTCAACCTTTAGGGCTTTTGCTCAAGCGAGCATAAATTTCCAAAGTTCATCCCTCTTTGCGGTAAACCAGGATCCATTGCTGAAGCAGAAATCCTATACCATAGTGGATTTAACCGCGGGGTTCAGCGACCCCGGCGAGCGATACACTGTGTCAGTGTTCGTTCGGAACCTGTTTAATACAAACTATTACACGGGCCTCGCCCATGCCGCCATCCTGCAGTCGACGACCCAGCCCTTCGATCTGCAAGCCAGCTACGCCAAGGATTCCCAACGCTATGCGGGTGCAACACTTAGTCTTCGTTTTTGAGAATGCCGGGCCGTGACATCCAGGCTTGCGGATGTGCCGATGCCGAGCGGGAGTGAAATCAATGCGCAAGAAGATGGTGCTGGTCACCGCGGCCCTTGCATTCATGTTCATGGCGCCGGGAGCGCGGGCAGAGAAGGGCCCGCAGGTCAGCATATCCGCTGGCGTTCTCGCCGGTGCGAGCGAGAACGGTGTCGAGAGTTTCAAGGGCGTACCCTTCGCTGCGCCGCCCGCGGGCTCCTTGCGCTGGCGTGCTCCCCAACCCGTCCGGCCGTGGTCTGGGCTGCGGCCAGCGACCGAATATGCGCCTGACTGTGTGCAGACCCCGGTGCCTGGCATCGCTGCGCCCTTAGGCGCGCCCTCATTGTCGGAGGATTGCCTTTATCTAAACGTCTGGCGCCCGGCGGGCGCCCAGGCAGGCGGTGGTTTGCCGGTAATGGTCTGGATTCATGGTGGCGGCTTTGTAAATGGGGGTGCCTCGCCAGCGGTATTCCGTGGCGACAGTTTCGCTCAGCATGGCGTGATCATGGTGGGCATCGCCTACAGAGTGGGCAGGTTTGGTTTCTTCGCCCATCCCGCACTGACTGCCGCGAACGAAGATGACGGGCTGCTCGGCAATTATGGTTACATGGACCAAATTGCTGCGCTCCGTTGGGTTCGGGACAATATTGCCGCGTTCGGCGGCGATCCGAAGCGCGTCACAATCTTTGGCGAGTCAGCAGGCGGCTGGTCGGTTCAGATGCTGCTCACCTCCCCTCTCGCGAAGGGCCTGTTCGCCGGAGCCATCGTACAGTCGGGCGGAGGCCGAGGTGACCTGATGGGAACACGATACGTCCGCCAGGATAGCGGCCAGGTCCCGTCCCTCGAGACCGTCGGCGTAGCGTTCGCACGGTCGAATGGCATTGAAGGCGAGGGGCCGGAGGCGCTGCGCGCGCTGCGCGCGCTCCCCGCCGAACAGGTGAACGCCGGCCTCAACATGAGGACGATGATGGAGCACAGGGCCACTTATGGCGGCCCATCCATCGACGGCAAGATCGTGATCGCCTCGCCCGATCAAAGCTATCGACGCGGTGCTCAAGAGCGCGTGCCGTTGATCATCGGTGCGACCAGCGCCGATATCGGAATGCTCTCGGGATCGAAGGAACGGGTGTTCGCAATGTTCGGGCCCCGAGCGGCCGCCGCGCGCCGCGCTTACGATCGGACCGGAACGGCCGACGATGCAAGCGTAGCGGCAGCAGTCGGAGGCGACATGGCGATGGTGGAGCCGAGCCGCTACGTGGCGGCGCTGTTCAGCGATCAGGGACTTCCGGCATGGCACTTCCGCTTCTCCTACCTGGCGGAAAGCCTTCGCGACAAAATGAAGGGCGCTCCCCACGCTTCCGACATCCCCTATGTGATGGACACCGTTCGCTACCGCTATGGCGAGGCCACCACGGCCCGCGACGAAGCGATGGCCAAGATCATGAACCGTTATTGGGCGAATTTCGCCAAGACGGGCGACCCCAATGGCTCGGGACTTCCGCAATGGCCCCGTTACGATCCGAAAACCGACATCTTGATGGACTTCTCGGAGGAGGGCCAGGCGGTGGCAAAGCCTGACCCACGACGGGAGAGGCTTGATCTAATCGCGACCATGGCGAAGGAATAGCTCATGCTCCAACGGCAGCCAGTAGGACGCCGCCGTTTCCTGCGGCAGCTGGTGGGCGCCACAACGGGCGCGGTGGCGACCTTGATGCCTGTCTCAAGAGTCAGTGCGGCTGCTGCGGCGAACCCGCCGGCGAACCGGCCCAATGTAGTCGTGATTGTGCTTGATGATGTCGGCTTTGCCGATCTCGGCGCCTTTGGTTCGGAAATCAGAACGCCGAACATCGACGCTCTGGCTGCCGCCGGCATCCGATACAACCGCTTCGACTCACGCGCGATCTGCTCTGCGACGCGTGCTTCCTTGCTGACCGGGCGCAACAATCAAACGGTACGGATGGAGGATCTTGCTTCCAAGCTAAGGGAACCAGATCCCGACGATAAGAGCGCGAGCAAGGGAGAGATGCCGACCAATGCCGAGACGCTGGCGCAAGCGCTAAGGCATGTCGGCTATGGGACCGATGCAATCGGGAAATGGCATCTCGCGCCTGACTACGACGAGGCTCCCGGTCAAAATCGGCGTTCGTGGCCGTTGCAGCGCGGCTTCGATTATTTCTACGGGTTTCTCAAGGGGTGGACCGACCAATACAAGCCGCTGCTGATCGAGAACAACGCCCGCCTGCCCGCGCCGACCGCTCAGAGCTATCACTTTTCCATCGACATCACCAATCGTGCGATTGAACGCTGGCGGGCCGGCCGGGCTGCGCGGCCTACGGCGCCACGCTTCCTCTATCTCGCGTACGGCGCGGCGCACTCGCCGATCCAGGTACCGCGGTCATATATCGATGCTTACCGCGGAATGTATGACAGGGGGTGGGATGCCCTTCGCGAGGAGCGGTTCGCGCGGCAGAAACGGCTGGGGATTATCCCGGCCACCACCATTCTGCCGCCACGCAATGCAGGCGATGTGGCATGGAGCACGCTTGATACCGAGCATCATCGCGTGTTTACCCGGTTCATGGAAACCTACGCCGGGTTCCTCACGCATGCCGACGAGCAGATCGGTCGTCTGATCGACTTTCTCAAGCAAACCGGAGAGTACGACAATACCCTATTCGTTCTACTTTCGGACAACGGCGCGGCCTCTGAAGGCGGCGCCAACGGGGCGTTTTGGGAACATTACAGCGACTCGACCCCAATTGCCGAAATGGCCGCGAACCTGGAAAAATTGGGCGGCCCGAAAACACATTCGCTTTACCAACGGCCGTGGGCAATGGCTGGTGTCACTCCGTTTCGACGGTACAAATTGTGGCCGTATGCTGGCGGCGTGCGAACCCCGCTCATCATAACGTGGGCCGACCGGATCAAAGCCGCGGGGGCGGTTCGCCAGCAACCTGTGGACACTATCGACATCGCGCCCACCATTCTTGAAGCGGTGGGAACGAAATTTCGGGATGTGATCGACGGCAACGAGCAGATTCCGGTGGCTGGGCGCTCGATTCTTCCGACCTGGGCTTCACCAACTGCAGCCACCCGGCCGTTGCAGTTCTTCGAGTTGCGCGGCAACCGGGCAATCCGGTCGGGAAAGTGGCGAGCGGTCGCCGTTCACCGGATCAATACCGATTTCAGCCAGGATCAGTGGGAGCTCTATGATACCGAGGCGGACTTCTCCGAAGCTGTCGACGTATCGGCCAGATACCCGGAAAAGTTGCGCGAGCTTCAACAGCTTTGGTGGGCAGAAGCGCAGCGTTTCAGCGACCCGCCGTTGACGGAGCCGGTCGAAAGTCTTTATCGCGCGAACCGCATCGAGGACCACTTCGCGGAGCCGTGAGGAGTTCATCGACGCCAGTAGCGTCATGCTTCGACATCTAAAGCCGTTCCGCCCTTCTATGCCAGCAACTGCTCTCCAGGATGACTGTGATCTGCTGACGGAGCAGATTGACAACGCTGTCGAGGGCTCCGTACGGTCGAAACATTGAACCCCAGCTTCAACCTTGGCGCTGCAAGCGTCGGAGAGGAACACAGTCATGGTAGGCACGCCGCTGCGACCGCCGGCAACAAGCGGCGGGATCGGTCCCGGCGCTGGCGTGCTCGTCCCCACCGTCGTCACTCTGTTCTTCGCGTGGGGCTTCGCCACGGTCCTCATCGACACCTTGATCCCAAAGCTAAAGGGGCTCTTTGCCCTTAGCTACGCGGAGGCCATGCTGACGCAGTTCGCCTTCTTCATAGCCTACCTGCTCGTCTCGGTCCCCGCGGGCATGTTGCTGGCGCGCATCGGCTACCTGCGGGCGATCGTCATCGGCTTGGTGGTCATGGCGGGCGGCTGCCTGATGTTCGCGCCCGCCGCACAGGCTGGCCTCTATGGCGGCTTCCTGGCCGCCCTGTTCATCATGGCCTGCGGGATCACCACCCTGCAGGTGGCGGCAAATCCGCTGATCGCGAACCTGGGCTCGACGGAAACGTCGCACAGCCGGCTAAACCTCGCCCAGGCGTTCAACTCCTTCGGCACCTTTGTCGGTCCCTTCGTCGGCGCGGCGCTGATCCTGCGCGGCGGCGTCGAGACGCCCGATCCAGCGAGCATGTCAGCAGACGCGCTGGTCGCCGTTCGCGCCGCGCACGCCCACCAGGTGCAGTTGCCCTTCCTGGGCATCGCCGCCCTGCTCGTTGTGCTCGCCACGACGATCTGGGTGCTCCGCAACTCGCCCGCGGTCCCCAGCGCCGCACCCAATGAAACCCGGCTGTCGTCGTTCTCCCTCCTGACCAAGCGGCCGCGGCTGGCCTGGGGGGTCCTGTCGATCTTCCTTTACGTAGGCGCCGAGGTCTCGATCGGCAGCCTGATGATCAACTATCTGATGGAGCCGCGCACTCTTGGCGCCACCCCAGAGGCCGCCGGGCGCCTCGTCGCCTTCTACTGGGGCGGGGCGATGGTGGGGCGCGCGATCGGTTCCGGCGTGATGCTGCGCGCGCCGGCCGCCCGAGTACTGATGGCCTGCGCCTTGGGCGCGGTGGCGCTCGTCGTCGCCTCCAGCGCCTCGTCAGGGTGGCTGGCGGCGGGGACCATCATCGCGGTCGGCCTTTGCAACTCGATCATGTTTCCGACGATCTTCAGCCTTGCGATCGAAGGTCTACAAGCCGATACCCCGCAAGGCTCCGGACTTCTGTGTATGGCCATCGTGGGCGGCGCCGTCGTGCCGGTGCTGACCGGCAGCCTGGCGGACCACGCAGGCCTGGCGCTGGCGCTTCTGGCGCCCGCCGCCTGCTATCTAGGGATTGCCGCCTTCGGCCTGCTGGCCTCCACCGGCAAACTCGACCCGCGGCCCAGCTAGCCGCACTTGGAGATACACACTTTGACATCCAACCAGTGTCTCGTTGGCGACATCGGCGGCACGAACGCGCGCTTCGCGGTCGCCGACCTCGCCGGCGCGAGGGCAGAACTCCGCCAACCGTTGAGCCTGGTCTGCGCGGAATTCGCGAGCCCCGAAGAGGCCATCGACCTGTATTTCGAGACGACGGGTTTGCTGCGGCCCTCCTCCGCCGTTATAGCGATTGCTGGTCCGGTTAGAGGGGGGGAGGCGTCAACCACGAACGGAGCCTGGCGACTGTCGGAAGAACGTCTGCGCGCCGTCGGCTTCCAAAACGCGAGGCTGATCAATGACTACACGGCGCTCGCGGCGGCCTGCCCGGTCCTTGTTCAGGACGATGTAGCCGGGATCGGTCCTGACCTGGAGCGAAGCCCGGGCGAGAACATCGCCATTGTCGGGGCCGGCACCGGGTTCGGCGTGAGCGCCCTCGCACGCTGCGATGGCTGCTCCATGACTGTGGTGACCGAGGGCGGGCACGTGGCATTCGCACCTTGCAACGATCTTGAAATCGAGATCCTGAAGGTCCTCACCGGTCGATACGGGCGCGTCTCCGTCGAGAGAATCCTGTCGGGCGCCGGCATCGGGGACCTTCACTGGGCGCTGGCGCGCGTCCATGGCCGCGACGAGACGCGGCTCAAGGCCCACCACATCGTGAGTCGGGGCCTGAAGGGCGACGCGGTCTGCGCCGAGACCCTTGAGCGGTTCTGCGAGGTCTACGGCTCCGTCGCCGGGGATTTCGCGCTCGCCTTCGGCGCCCGAGGCGGGGTGTTCCTCGCCGGCGGCATCGCACCGCGCATGGTCTCCCTCCTGCAGTCCGGCGGATTCCGTCGCCGTTTTGAAGACAAGGGACGCTTCAGCGCCTATACGGCCCAGATTCGGTCCGACGTGATCGTCTATCCTCATGCCGCCCTGATCGGCGCCGCCACCCTCGCACCGGTGACTGCCAAGCCGCCGACGCCGGAGCTTGTCGTCCGGTGAGCGCCCGCGCACTGGGTTGTCGGAACGATCGCCCGGTTTAGAGTGATCCCGTGATGGTGAGGCTTCGCACCGCGGGGCCCAGACATGAGTAAGGCACTGAATTGGCGACCATCGAAGACGTTGCGAGACACGCGGGGGTTTCGATGAAGACTGTCTCGCGGGTCTTGAATAATGAGCCTCACGTCCGCGAGGAGCTTCGCAAGCGCGTTCAGGGGGCGGCAGCGGCCCTCAATTATCTGCCAAACCAGGCGGCCCGCCGCCTGGCGGGCAAGCGGTCCTTCCTGATCGCCTATCTCTATGACAACCCCAACCCAGCCTACGTCTTCGCGGTGCAAGCTGGCGCGGCGCGGCGCTGCCGGGAGCTCGGCTGTCACCTCGTCGTCGAACCCATCAACAGCCGGTCGGAGACGTCGAGCGACGTCATCCACCGGCTGATGGTAATGCTCGCCCCCGACGGGATCATCTTGACGCCACCGCTGTCCGACAACGCCGACTTGGTTGCCGCGCTCAAGCGACAGAACGTCCGCGTCGCACGCATCGCGGGCGCCGTTCCCGGAAATGACATCCGCATTTTCATGGACGAACAGGGCGCGGGCCGCTCGGTGACCGCGCATCTGCTGTCGCTCGGGCACCGGCGGATCGGCATCATCCGGGGACACCCTGAGCATTCTGCCGCTGCGAAGCGGCTCGACGGCTATCGCGAGGCGCTGACGGCGGCGGGCGTGCGATTCGACGCAAAGCTCGTGGCACAGGGTTATTTTGACCTGCAGTCCGGTGTCGAAGCGGGGCGCAAACTGTTGTCGATGCGCGAACGGCCCACCGCAGTGTTCGCGACCAACGACGAGATGGCCCTGGGCGTCGTCATCGCCGCCCGCGAGCAAGGCATCAGCGTGCCGCAGGACCTTTCGCTCGCCGGGTTCGACGACATCCCGCTCAGCCGTCAAATATGGCCGGCGCTGACCACCATCCGCCAGCCTCTGGAGGAGATGGGATGGTCCGCGGTCGAGGCGCTGCTGAACGGCAAGTCGGTCAAGGCCGAGATCGAGCTTCCATTTGAGCTCAAGGTCCGAGCCTCCACCGCCCCGCCTCCGCGGGACTGAGCGCGTGGGTGTCGTTTCCAACGAGCTTGTCACGGCTTTAGGGGGCAATGCGGTTGCGGGGCAGCCGGTGGCGCCTTGTCGGCGGAGTTGATCATACGATGTCAGGTGCGCCACGTTCCTTGCTCGGCCAGGGCATCATGCGCGATGATACACCCGCGATTGGGCTGAAAGACCTACAAGTCTGCGCCGCCTGTCCCCTTCTCCTCCCTCCGCCGCCTTGTCTCTTTGCCATAGCAGCATCGTCAACCACCTGATGTCGCGAATCCTGAAGTCCAAGCCGGCTCGGCGCTCAAAGCTTTTGGGCATGCGCCTCATCCGCGGTGGCGTATTCCTAATGGGCGCTGCCGACCGATATCCCGAAGAGGCGCCTGTGCGCAGCGCCAGGGTCGTGTCCCTGGACGTGGTGTAGCTGGGCGGTAGCGGAGCCGCTCGCGTAGC
>CAYVYD010000069.1:0-2577 GCA_964454415.1 uncultured Hyphomicrobiaceae bacterium
CGTGCCCTCGACATCGCCAAGGCCATCAACGAGGACCTGCTCGAGATCGATTCGCTCGGCATCGACTTCATCCAGCTCGATGAGTTCACCTGGCCCTACTTCTACGAGGACTGGGCGATCGAGGCCTTCAACAAGGCGGTCGAAGGCGTCAAGAACGCCAAGATCATCTGCCACATCTGCTGGGGCAACTGGGGCGGTACGCCGGCCTACTACCCCGACGATACGGCCCAGGCGGGCGAGATCTACGATCTCACCAAGCGCGCCGCCAATGCCGCCGCGCCGGCCGCCACCGCCTCGGTGATCCCCAAGTCCTACGAGGCGAACCTGGACGTCATCAACCTGGAGAGCTGCGGCCGTCGTTCGGACGACCTCTCCGGTCTCGACGTCTTCAAGGAGAACCCGCTTCCCGACGGCGTCGACTTCTGGGCTGGCGTGATCGACGTCAAGAGCACGATCACCGAAACGGCCGAGGAGGTCGCCGACCGCATCCGCCGTTTGGCCGCGGTCATTCCGCCCGAGCGCCTCGGCGTGACGACGGACTGCGGCTTGATCCTGCTGCAGCGCTATATCTGCCAGGAGAAGTTGCACGCCCTGGTGGAAGGCACGAAGATCTTCCGCGAGGAGCAGAAGCAGAAAAAGGCTGCCTAGGCGGTTACCGACGGTTCGGAGGGGGGCGGCCGGCGGCCGTCCTCCACCGCTTCGTCGGCACAGGACGTTTCAACAATGCCTGTTTACAACCTCAGATGCCCCGACTGCTCGCACGAGTTCAAGGGCATGGTTCTCGAACACACCAAGCCTCCGGAGTTCTGGGTTTGTTCGAAGTGCCTGAGCAAAAACGTCGAGCCGGTCGAGGATCGCGAACCGGAGCCGCATCCCTGGGAGGGGAGCGGACATGGGGGCGGCTGCCTGTGCTGCGGACCGGCGAAACGCAGCGGCGCAGGACGGTGACCGGGACCTAGGCACCTCAAACGCATATCGGCTAACCTAGAGGCGACGATCGCCGGCGGCGGCGAATGCTGGCGGCACGCTCTGTCAGGATCGAATCCGGACACACATCAATCCGTTAAGCTCGCTTTGGATCAGGGGACGAGAAGTCATGGACAAGCAGGTTTTGTGGGACGTCAACAAGGAATTTCTGACCATCCACCAATGGCACGAATATATCGAGAAGTGCCTGCAGTCTCCCGACGCCTCCAACGTCATCTACAACGTCAATCAGGACGATGACCGGGAGTTCGACGCGATCTTCGTCGGCGGCGGCGCCGGCGGGCGGTTCGGCTCGGCCTATATGCGCGCCATGGGCGGCCGCCAGCTGATCATCGACCGCTGGCCGTTCCTCGGCGGCTCGTGCCCGCACAACGCCTGCGTGCCGCATCATCTGTTCTCCGAGGTCGCCGCCGAGCTGATGCTGGCGCGCACCTTCTCGGGCCAATACTGGTTCCCGAAGATGGACGGCGTCGTCACCAACATGAAGGAGCTGGTCGATCTGTTCCGCGCCGGCCGCAACGGGCCGCACGGCATCATGAACTTCCAGTCCAAGGAGCAGCTCAACCTGGAGTTCGTTCTCAATGCGCCCGCCAAGCTGATCGACAACCACACCGTCGAGGTGGCCGGCCAGCAGTTCAAGGCCAAGAACATCATTTACGGCCCCGGCGCCGATCCCCAGCAGCTCAACGTGCCCGGCGGCCATCTGCACGGCGTCTATGACTACGAGTCGCTGGTGGAGGAGCTCGACTACGAGCCCGGCAAGACGGCCATCGTCGTCGGCGGGTCGAAGACGGCGGTCGAGTATGGCTGCTTCTTCAACGCCACCGGCCGGCGCACGATCTTCGTGGTCCGCACCAAGATCATGAAGCTGATCCGCGACAGCGAGACCCACCGCTACATCGTCGACCGCATGAAGGAGCAGGGCTGCGAGATCTGGGAAGGATCGCAGGTTACGGCCATCGAGGACGACGGCAACGGCAACGTCGCGCGCGTGCGCATCAAGACGCCGGAAGGCGAGGAGGTGGTCGAGACCGACTTCGTGTTCCACGGGCTTGGCGAGATCCCGCGCTCGCAGCACGCCGTCGACGTGCTCGGCGTCAAGACCGGCGACAGCGGCGAGATCCTGGTCAACGACAAGCTGCAGACCTCGGTCCCCAACGTCTACGCCATCGGCGACGTGATCGGCGGTCCGATGGAGATGTTCAAGGCCCGCAAGAGCGGCATGTACGCCTCGCGCCACATCATGGGCGAGGACATCAGTTACAATCCCAGGGACTGGCCCGACTTCATGCACACCCATTACGAGGTCACCTGGCTCGGCATGAGCGAGGAGGAGGCGCGCGAGAAATACGGCAAGGTCACGATCATCAAGATGCCGCCCGAGAGCGACGACGGCCTCGATGTGGCGCTGCCGGCCGCCGACCGGATGATGATGTACGCCTTCGCCAAGCCGCGCATGTCCGGCTTTCAGAAGCTGATCATCGCCAGCGACAGCCGCAAGGTCGTCGGCGCCTGGCACGTGGGCTGCGGCGCCAAGGACGGCTTCCAGTATCTGAGCGTCCTGGTGAAGCAGGGTCTCACCATCGATCA
>CAYVYD010000069.1:2677-10809 GCA_964454415.1 uncultured Hyphomicrobiaceae bacterium
CCGGCGACGTGACGCGGGAGGCCGACATCGCCGCCAGCATCTCCGCCGGCCGCGACGCCTTCGGCCCGGTCGACATCGTCGTCAACAATGCGGGCATCACCGGGAGCGACCAGGCGAGCACGCTCCATCTCACCCCGATCGAGGAGTACGACCGGGTGATGGCGGTCAATGTGCGCTCCGCGTTCCTGGCCTGCCGCGCCGTGCTGCCGGAAATGATGGAGCGCCACGCCGGCGTGATCATCAACATCGCCTCCGTCGCGGGCCTCGTCGCCTTCCCCGGACGCGCCGCCTACACCGCCTCCAAGGGCGCCATCATCCAGCTCACCCGCGCGATCACCGTCGACTACGCCCAATACGGCATCCGCGCGCTGGCGCTGTGCCCGGGCATGATCGAGACGCCGATGACCAAATGGCGGCTGGATCAGCCGGAGCTGCGCGAGGCGATGATCGCACGCATTCCCCAGCGCGAGATCGGCAGCGCCGACGACGTCGCCGACGCGGTGCATTACTTCGCCGGTCCCGAGGCCCATTACTTCAACGGCGCCGCGCTCGCCATGGACGGCGGATACATCGCGATTTGAGCGGGCAACGCGCGGCGACGAGCGACTTGAACGGAATACAGGAACCTGTTGTGAAATCGAAAGAGCTGGGGGAGTAAATGGGAGACCGTTTAAAGGGTAAGGTTGTGGCGATCACCGGAGGCGCGGCCGGAATCGGCTTTTCGACGGCCGAGGTCTGCGCGCGCGAGGGCGCCAAGCTGGCGCTGATCGATCTCAAGGGCGCCGACGCCGAGGCGTCGGCCGCCAAGCTCGATGGCTCGAAGGGCTATGAGGGCAACGTCACCGACGAGGCCGCGATGAACGCCGCCTTCGCCGCCATCCTCAAGGATTTCGGCCAGGTCGACGGACTGGTGAACAATGCCGGCATCGCCGGATTCGGCTCCGTGCACGAGGCCAATCTCGCCGACTGGGACCGGATCATGGCGGTCAACGTGACCGGCACCTTTCTCGCTTCCAAGGCGGCGCTCCCCGACATGCTGAAGCGCGGCTCGGGATCAATCGTCAATTTCGGCTCGGTCGCCGGCATGGTTGGCATACCGACCATGGCCGCCTATTGCGCCGCCAAGGGCGCGATCGTCAACCTGACGCGCCAAATGGCGGCCGACTATTCGGGCAAGGGCGTCCGCGTGAATGCCGTCAATCCGGGCACCGTCGCCTCGACCGACATGGGCAAGCAGCTTCTGGGCAGCGACACGAGCCCCGAGGTCCAGGCCAAGCGGCTGTCCAAATACCCGATTGGCCGTTTCGGCGATCCCGGCGATATCGCCGAGGCGGTGGTCTTTCTGCTTAGCGATCAGGCGGCTTTCGTCACGGGCGCGCTGATCGCCGTGGACGGAGGAATGACCGCGATATGACCAAGACATCGAAGTACGGAAACGGGGCCAAAGGTCCCGGTGCGCCGATCCACACGGGCGCCGACAAGCGCGTCGAGCTCGACGAGCTCATCAGCCATGTCGAGGACGGCAACACCGTCGCCGTCGGCGGCGGGCTTTCCTCGCGCGAACCGATGGCGGTGCTGCGCGCCTTGATCCGCAAGGGCGTCAAGGACCTCAACGTGGTTGGTTCCGCCCACGGCATCGACATCGATATGCTGTGCGCGGGCGGCTGCGTCTCGGAGTCGAGCGAGAGCTATGTCGGCTTCGAGCAGGATTTCGGCATGGCGCCCAATTACCGGCGCGCCTGCGAATCGGGCGAGGTGAAGGTCAATGACAGCTGCTGCTACACCGTCGTCCAGCAGCTGCGCGCCACCATCCTGGGGCTGCCCTTCATGCCGGTGCGCTCGATCCGCGGCACCTCGGTCTTCGACATGCACCCCGAATACAAGACCATGACCTGCCCCTATACGGGCGAGGAGCTGGCGCTGGTGCCGGCGGTCCAGCCGGACGTGGCGGTCATCCACGCCCAATATGGCGACGCCCACGGCAATCTGCGCATCGAGGGCCCGCCGGTCGCCGACATCCTGTTCGCCAAGGCGTCCAAGAAGGTGATCGCCTCGGTCGAGGAGATCGTCTCCAACGAGCGCCTGCACGAGCTGGGCGGCGCCAACATCCCCTATTTCTACGTGACCGCGCTCTCCGAGGTGCCGATGGGCGCGCATCCCACCGCGTGCTACCCGTTCTACGCCTACGACCGCGAGCACACGAAGGACTATTACCAGCTCGCCAAGCAGGGCGCCGATGCCTTCAAGGCGGGCTATCTCGATCCCTTCGTCCATGGCTGCGGAACCCACGAGGCCTATCTCGAGAAGATCGGCGGCGAGGAGACCGCGCGCCATCTGGGCTCGTGGAAGGACGGCGACGAGGCCTGGATGGCACTTTATGGAGACGAAGGAGTTCCCGCGTGAGCGCGCAAGCCACCCTCGGCGAGACCATGATCGCCGCGATCGCCCGCACCATCGAGGACGGGACGATCTGTTTCCACGGCTTCGGCTCGCCGCTCGTCCAGCTCGCGCTGCACGTCGCCAAGCGCACCCACGCGCCCGATCTGGTGCTGGTGGCCGGCGCCACCTACGGCATCAACCCCGAGCCGCCCTTCCTGACCCCCACCTCGAACGACTGGGCGATGGACCGGCGGGCCGAGATTTCGCTCGACATCGAGGAGCTATTCGACCTGGCGGCGGCCGGGCGCATGGACCGGATGTTCCTTTCTGGCCTCCAGATCGACAAATATGGCAGCTGCAACGTCACCCGGCTTGGCGCCAACGAGCTCAAGCTCAAGCTTCCCGGCGGCGGTGGCGGCTGCAACCTCTCCTGCGACGTCGGGAACATGACGCTGTGGACCGCAGCCCACCGCTCGGCCCCCAACGATCAAGGCAAGCGCCGCTACCGCCTGGTGGAGCAATGCGACTTCGTCACCAATCTCGGTCACCGCACCCGCGACGGGCGCCGCCCGGCCGAGCTCGGCCACCGCGGCGGCGGACCCGACTACCTGGTGACCGATCTGGGGGTTTTCGATTTCGATTCCGATGGCCATATGAGATTGGTGAGCCTGTATCCCGACACATCCGTGGAGGATGTGATGGAGAACACACAGTTCGAGCCGAGGCTGGCCGAGGAGGTGACGACGATCCCGTTGCCGGAACCCGAGGTCGTCGCCTTGATCCGCCGGCTCGATCCGTTGAAGATCCACCAGCGCGAGCTTCAACCGGCGGACCGCAGCCGCGGTTTCGGTTAGGCTACTTGAAGGAGGTGCCGGCGCGGCACGAGCGACGATGACGACCAAGGTCCTGACCCGGAACGACGCGAAAGGCAAGCCGAAGGCGGCCGCGGCCAAATGGCCGAGCTACCGCGACCGCAAGAACGTCGTTCAGATCCCCTATCGCGGCGTCAGCTGTCAGCCCTATGACGGCGAGATGAGCGAGGCGGGGATCGTGGGTCACTTCATGGGCCGCGAGGCCTATCGCCGCACCAACTTCATCGTACTCGAAGGCAAGGGCGACGAGCGCGCGCTCGTTGCCATCCACGCCGGCGACCGCGAGCCGCTGTTCGCGCCGATCGAGCAGGTGGAGGTGCTCGCACTCCCAGATGCCTGTGTCTTCGCCAAGGACCCCGGGACCGACTGCGCCAACCGCACCGACCTCGCCAAGCTGGCGCGCAAGGTGGGCGTCGGCCCGGACGGAACGCTGATCTGCGAGGGTCTCTTCGACCACGTCAATTTCATCCATCACCCCGACCCGCTGGTGATCCGCGTGGTCGAGGTGGCGCCGCCGGAGCCGCCCAAGCTCTTTCACCTGATCGAGCACGTGCTGACCTATGCCGACCTGCCGCCGATCCGGCTCGAGCTGGAGCGCATCGAGGTCCGCGAGCTCTGCGCCCAGGTCAAGCCGAAGGCCTATCTGGTGCCCTGCCGCTCCGGCGGGCTGGAGGATCTGGGGGCGCCCGTCTATTTCCTCGACGAGCGCCCGCCCGACCGCAAGGACTGGACGCTGATCGGGTGCGAGCGCTCGCTGCAATTCCACCGCCACTACTATGGCGACGAGCCGCCGCGGGTCGAGATGTGCCCGCGCAAGATCGCCGGTCAACGCGACGAGCTCACCATGCTGAAATGTTGCCTGCTCGAGTTCGGCATCGAACAGGACGGCAACGTCGCCGTCGTCCCCTGGGGCACCGATCTGGAGATGGTGGAACAGGCGTTGAAGGAGCTCACCAAGGATGTGGAGTTCGTTTAAGAGCCCGTGGCGGGGCGTCTGGGGCCTCGACAAGGCGATCGACCGCCGCTCGCGCCGGCCGCGCAAGACCGGCATCACCATGGTGATCGACACCGGCCTCGGCGCCCAGGCGACCGAGGACCTGCTCGACGTGATCGGCGGCCATGTCGATCACTGGAAGTTCGGCTTCGGCACATCCGCCCTGACGCCCGCCCGCGTGCTCGCGCGCAAGATCGAGGCGCTCAATTCCTGCGACATCCTCACCTATCCGGGCGGCACCATGCTCGAGGCCTCGATCGTTCAGGAACACTGCCGGGTCTACATGTCCCGCGCCAAGGAGCTTGGCTTCAAGGCGGTGGAGATCTCCGAAGGCACCATCAGTCTCGCCGACGGCCGGCGCCAGCGCGTCATCGACTGCGCCCTGAGCGCCGATCTCATCGCCATCACCGAGGTCGGCCGCAAGGATCCAAAGAACCAGCAGTCGCCGGCCGAGATGGCCGATCAGGCGCTGCAGGACCTGGACGACGGCGCCTCCTGGGTGATCGTCGAGGGGCGCGAATCCGGCGCCGGTGTGGGCATCTACGACGAGGAGGGCGGGATTCGCCAGAACCTGCTCGATGAAATCACCGGCAGGGTCGGCGACAAGCTCGAATGGCTGATTTGGGAAGCGCCGCAAAAGGCGCAGCAGGCCGAGCTGATCCGCAAGCTCGGCGTCAACGTCAATCTCGGCAACATCGATCACGATGACTGCCTGGCGCTCGAGGCGTTGCGCTCGGGCCTGCGCTTCGAGACCTTCGCGCCGATCGCGCAAATCTCGGTGCAGACCGGAAAGTGGGACCCAGCCAAGGTCGAGCCCGCCGACACGGACGACGAAGAAACCGCCGCCGAGGAGGATATCCTCGATGCGCGCGCCTGACGAGCCGGCCTCCCGCGCGGATCAAGACGTACTCGAAATCGGCGGCCGGCTCGCCGAGCCGCCCTCGGACCGGCTGATCGCCACCGCCTTCGCCGACGAGCTGCGCGGCCAGCGCGATCTCTTCGAGGCCGTCAGCCTCGCCGACATGGCGCACACGCTGATGATGATGGGCGCGGCGGGCCCGATTCCCCGCGACAAGGGGGCGGCCCTGCTCAAGGCGCTGATCGAGCTGCACGGACGCCCCGAGGACTTCACCCTCGATCCAGCCCGCGGCGACCTCTACACCAACCGCGAGGCGTGGCTCAACGCCCATTGCGCCGCCACCGGCTGGCTCGGCGTCTCGCGCGCCCGCCGCGAGCCCGTCACCTGCGGCTTCCACATGACCGTGCGGCGGCGCCTGCTCTCGCTGGCGGATGCGCTGTGCGCCTTCACCGAGGCGCTGTCCAAGACCGCGAGCCGGCACCGCGCCACTCCGTTTCCCGATTACACCTACCTCCAGGCGGCCCAGCCGACGACGCTGGGCCACTATCTTCTGGGCTTCGCCTTCCCCGCCGAACGCCATGTCGAGCGAACGCTCGCTTTGTTCGCGCGCGTCAACGTCTCGCCCGCCGGCGGCGGCAGCGCCAACGGCTCGATCGCGCCCCAGGACCGCGCCGCGCTGGCCCGCATGCTGGGCTTCGATGCGCCCGCCGCCAACACCAGGGACGCCATGTGGCAGGCCGACCTCTCGATCGAGGCGGCCGCGCTCGTCGCCAACATCCTCGTCACCTTCGACCGCCTGGCCGAGGACCTCATGGTCCTGGCCACCCAGGAATTCGGCCTGGTGCGCCTGAGCGACAAGCACTCGCGCGCCAGCAAGATCATGCCGCAAAAGAAGAACCCATTCGCGCTTGCCTACGTGCGCGCGCTCGCCAACCAGGCGATCGGGCTGCAGGCGACCACCGCCGCCTCCATGCGGACGCCGAGCGGACAGATGGACAACCGGATGACCGCTTATTCGGCGATTCCTTCCGCCCTGCGCCAGGCGGCCGAAGCCGCCCATCTGATGGCCGAGGTGGTACGCGAGCTCGAGGTAGACGAAGCCCGCGCGGCGGCGCTGCTGGCGACCGGGCGGCTCGCGGCGAGCGATCTGGCCGAGAACGTGATGCTGGCGACCAAGCTCGACTTCCGCACCGCGCACAGGGTGGTCGGCACCCTTGTACGCCAGCTCGAGGCGGAGGAGCGGGAGCTTGCCACGGTCACGCCCGCCGACCTCGACCGGGCGGCCCGCGAGGCGACCGGCAGTCCCTTGGTGCTCGACTCCGACATCATCGCCCAGGCGCTCGATGCCAGGCGCGCGGTCGGCGCGCGCATCTGCATCGGCGGCGCCTCCCCCCACCGGGTCGACGAGGGGGTCAACGCGTTGACCGCCAAGACCGCCGAGCAACGCCGCGCCATCGGCAAGTTCGCCGCCAATATCGGGCGCGCCTTGCATGATCTCATGGACAAGGCGCGCGCTGCCGCGGCGACCGCCTGATGTCGGAGTGGACGGCCAATTCGCGCATCTATGGCAGCGCGTGGTCGACGCCGGAACTGCTCGGCATCTTCGCCGACGAGCCGCGCACCCGGGCGTGGCTCGAAATCCTCGCCGTCCTCGCCGAGGTCGAGGCCGAGCACGGGCTGATCCCCAAGAAGGAGGCGGCCCAGGTCGCCGCCGCCTGCCGGAAGACCGCCGTCGACGAGGCCTTTCTGGACGAGGTGGCCGAGGGCTATCGCGAGACTGGCCACTCGACCGTGGGGCTCATCGAGGCCATGCGCAAGCGCTGTCCGGGCGCAAGCGGCGAGTGGGTCTATTACGGCGCCACCGTCCAGGATCTCACCGACACCTGGCTGATGGGCGCGCTCAAGGAGGCGCGCGCGCTCCTCGATGCCGATCTCGAGGGGCTGGAGTCGGCGCTCGAGGAGCTGGTGCGCCGCCACCGCGACACCGTGATGGCCGGGCGCACCCACGGCCAGCAGGGCCTTCCCATCACCTTCGGCTTCAAGGCGGCAAGCTGGCTCGCCGAGGTCCGCCGCCACCGCGAGCGGCTCGCCCAGATCGCCCCCCGCATGGAGGTCGCCCAGCTCTGCGGCGGGGTTGGCAGCCTGTCGGCGCTGGGGCCCGACGCGCTCAAGGTCCAGCGCGCCTTCTGCGAGCGGCTGGGGCTCCAACAGCCGGAGGCCTCCTGGACGGTCTCGCGCGACCGCCTGGCCGAGTGGGCGAACCTGCTGGTGCTGATCGCCGGCACCGCCGACCGCATCGGCCATGAGGTCTACAATCTCCAGCGCAGCGAGATCGGCGAGCTGAGCGAGGGCTTCGTCACCGGCACCGTGGGGTCCATCACCATGCCCCACAAGCGCAACCCCGAGATCGCCGAGCAGTTGGGCGCGCTTTCGCGGGTGGTGCGCGCCAATGCCCAGATCGTCAATGAGAGCCTGGTTCACGACCACGAGCGCGATGGCCGCTCCTGGAAGAGCGAGTGGCACGCCATCCCCGAGCTCACCATGGCGGCCGGCAAAGCACTGAATCTGCTAAGGAAAATGGTTGAAACCCTGACCGTTCACCCGGACCGAATGCGGGCCAATCTGGAGACGACCAAGGGCTATACGCTCTCCGAAGCCGTCATGCTGGCGCTGGCCGAGCGCATCGGCAAGCAGAGCGCGCACCAGCTCGTCTACGACGCCGCCATGCGTGCGATTGAAGCGGGCACGCCGCTCAAGGAAGCGATCGCCAAAGAGCCCGCGATCGCCGAGCATTTCTCCGCCGAAGAGATCGACAAGCTGTTCGATTACGCCAACCACACCGGCGCCTGCGGCGCGCTCGCCGACCGGATCCTGAAGACCGGGAAGTGATGAAGGCGTCGCCCGACATTCCGGCGGAGCTCGCCGCCTTCGCCCGCGTTCCACGCCACGAGCTGATCGGCGGCCCCACCCCGCTGCTCCCCCAGGAGCGGCTCGCCCGCGCCGTCGGCGGGCCGTCCCTGTGGCTGAA
>CAYVYD010000070.1:0-10726 GCA_964454415.1 uncultured Hyphomicrobiaceae bacterium
CCTGGGTCTCGCGCTTGGGCGGAATGGGGTAGAGCTCGGCGGTGTCGAAGAAATTGATGCCCTGGGCGAGCGCGTAGTCCATCTGCCCGTGCGCTTCGGCCTCGCTGTTCTGTTCGCCCCACGTCATCGTGCCGAGGCAGAGCGCGCTTACCTTGATGCCGGTGCGGCCAAGATCGCGGTAGTCCATGGTTCCCCCGTCGTCCCTCCGGCCGCCCGGCTGGCGGCCAAGGCGGGTTTTCTATCAGGTTCTGCCGCCGAGCCAATGCCGTGGACCCAATGGCGTGGAGGCTTTCCGCCTGTTGAGGGCGGCCCTACTCCCATGTATCAATGGCCGCCAACGGGGTCGCGCGAAGCATGAGACCACGGACATCCGAAGGAGACACGTCATGAGGAAAGCCGCGCTGGTAGCCGTCCTGAGTGCCTGCATCCCGTTCGTCGCGGCGTGCAACAGTGGAGACCAGAGCGCCGAAAAGCCGGCCGAGGAGACGCCGGCGGCTAGCGGCGAGCAGGCCGCGCCGCCGTCGCGCGTGGAACAGGCGACGGAGGCGGCCAAGCAGGCCGGCGAAGCGATTAGCCAGAAGGCGGGCGAAGCCTACGACGCCGCCAAGGAGGCGGGCGAAAGCGCCGCCAAGGCGACGGGCGAGGCGCTGGAGAAGGCGGGCGAGGCCACCACCGACGCAATGAACAAGGCTTCCGACGCGATCGAAAAGAAGGTCGAGGCAATGGACCAGGCCGATGACGCCGCGCAGACGGGCCAATAGGAGAGGGCCGATCGCGGGCATGGGGGAGGCGGCCGCGGCCGCGCGGCGCCTGGTGCTGGCCACCGCCATGGCGTGTTGCATGGCGCCGGGCGCGCTGGCGCAGACCGCCGATGGCCCCGGCAAGGCCGTCCCGGAGACCGCACCGGAGGCCGGAGACGCCGCCCCTTCCGCCCCGGCGCCGCCCGAGGCCGCGTCGGACGCTGTGAGCGACGCCGCCCGCGACGTCGCCGCTAGGGCCGCGGCGCTCGCTGGCGAGGGCTCCCCCTCCTCGGCGGAGGCGGAGGCGCTCGCGGCCTTCTATGGTGGCGAGAACGCCAGCCTGCTTTGGGCCGGCGAAGCGGGACTGCTGCTGCGGGCCCGCGCGGCCGCCGACGAGCTCGCCCGCGCCGGCGATTGGGGCCTCGACCCCCAGGTCTATGCGGTGCCCGACCTGCAAGCCGGCACTCACGATCCGGCCCGTTTGGCGCGCATGGAATTAGCCCTCACCCGCGCCGTCCTCGCCTATGTCAGGGACGCCTGGGGCGGCCGGGCGAGCGACGCCAAGCTCGGCTCGCAGCTCTCCTACCCGCTCACCCTGCCCGATCCCGCCGCCGTGCTGGCGGCGCTCGCCGAGGCCCGGGACCCCGGCGCCTATCTGCGCGCCCAGCACCCTGATCACCCGCAATTCGCCGCGCTCCGCAAGGAGCTCGCCGCCCTCGACCAGGCGGGTACGGCGAACGCCAGGACGCCCATCCCGGCGGGGCGGGTGCTGCGCCGCCGCGACGCCCACGCCTGGGTCGCGCTGCTGCGCAGGCGCCTGGGCGTCGAGCCCAAGGACGACCAGCACTTCGACGCCGCCCTCGAGACGGCGCTCAAGGCGTTCCAGCGCGAGCGGGGGCTCGCCGCCGACGGCATCCTGGGGGACTCGACCCGCGCCGCCCTCAACGCCGACACCGCGCAGAAGCGGCGCTACCAGCTGCTCATCAACATGGAGCGCTGGCGCTGGCTGCCGCGCCCGCTCGACAACGGCGCCGGCATCTATGTGTGGGCGAACGTCCCCGAGTTCCGCGTCCGCGTCGTCGCGAACGGCAAGGTCGTCTTCAACGAGCGCGTCATCGCCGGCAAGGCCGACAAGAAGACGCCGGTGTTCTCCGACCGCATGGAATGGATCGAGATCCACCCCACCTGGTATGTGCCCAACTCCATCAAGGTCGAGGACATTCTGCCCAGCCTGCGGCGCAGCTCGAGCCGTATCATGACCCGCTATCACCTGCGTATGGATTGCGGCGCCCGCGGCCGCGACCCGGCGGCGATCGACTGGAGCAGCGTCGACATCCGCAAATGCGCCTTCAGCCAGCCGCCCGGCGAAAAGAGCGTGCTCGGCGACTTCAAGTTCAAGTTCCCCAATCACCACGACGTCTACATGCACGACACGCCGACGCGGCGCCTGTTCGAGGCGAACATTCGCGCCTTCAGCCACGGCTGCATCCGCGTCAGCAAGCCGCGCCGCATGGCCGAGATCCTGCTCGCCCATGACGGCGGCATGAGCGCCGCGCGGCTGGAGGAGATCCTGGCCGGACCCAAGGTGCTCCACAAGGCAGTCTTCAACACGCCCGTCCCCGTGCACATCACCTATTTCACCGCCTTCGCCGACGATCAGGGCGCGCTCGTCGCCAGACCTGATTACTACGGCCACGACCGGCGCCTGGCGGAAGCGCTTTACGGCAAGGGCGAGCTGTTCCCAGAGGCCAACATGCCGGGAGGGCGCGGCGCGAGCCACGGCCCGCCGCCGCGGCGCAAAAAGAAGGAATGGTGGGAGCGCTACATGAACAACTGAGGAATTCGGCGTTCAGCCCGCATCCCCGGGCGCGCGCGCCGGGAGTCCGTCCAACAGCCGCTCCACATAGGGAAGGATGCCCTCGACGATGCGCTCGACACCCCGCGCGGTCGGATGGATGCCATCCGATTGGTTGAGCTTGGGTGCGCCCGCCACCCCTTCCAGGAAGAAGGGGTAGAGCGCGACGTCGTGTTTCTTGGCGAGGCGGGCATAGATCGGATTGAAGGCATCGGCGTATTCCGCCCCCATATTGGGCGGCGCCTGCATGCCGGCCAGCAGCACGGCGAGGCCGCGTCCCTTGAACCGGGTGATGATCTTGTCGAGCGCCGCATAGGCCTGTTCGGGGTCCTGGCCGCGCAGCGCGTCATTGGCGCCGAGCTCGACGATGACCGCGTCCGCGTCCCTTGGCACCGCCCAGTCGAGGCGGGCAAGCGCCGCGGTCGTGGTGTCGCCCGAGACGCCGGCATCGACCACCGTGACGGCGCGCCCGCGCGCCTCGATCGCCCGCTGCAATTGCCGCGGAAAGGCGTCCCGCGCCTTGAGCCCCAGACCGGCGGTGAGGCTGTCGCCGAAGGCGACGAGGACGGTCGTCTTGGCCGCCCGGGCGGGCCCGCCCGCCAGCGCCGCCGCCGCCAGCAGCAGGGCGAGCAGCAGCCCCCGTGCCAAAGGACGGGTTTTCACGGCTCCGGCCAGGCACCATATTTGCGCCAGATTGAAGTACGATCTCATCAGCCGATTGTTCCTCGCATTCCCGCCCGCCGCAATCGCTCCAGGAGCCTTGACCAAGTGGCGTCCAAGCCTTCCAGCACCGCAAAGCCGCGAACCCAACGCGGCCGGCCGGTCATCGCCTTCGACGACGTCCGCCTCACTCTGCCGAGCCGGGCCGGGCCGGTCGCGATCCTGCGCGGGGTGAGCCTAGCGATCGAAGAGGGCGAAGCGGTGGCGGTGGTCGGGCCGAGCGGCTCGGGCAAGACGACGCTGCTGATGGTGGCGGCGGGCCTGGAGCGGGCGAGCGCCGGCGGGGTGCGCGTCGCCGGCCGCGATCTCACCCGCCTCGACGAGGACGAGCTCGCCCTGCTGCGCGCCCGCAACGTCGGCATCGTGTTCCAGTCCTTTCACCTGGTGCCGTCGATGACGGCGCTCGAGAACGTCAGCCTGCCGCTCGAGTTCCTGGGCGAGGAGGCCCCCTTCGAGCGCGCCCGCGAGGCGCTGGCCGAGGTCGGGCTCTCGAGCCGCGAGCACCATTTCCCGGCTCAGCTATCGGGCGGCGAGCAGCAGCGCGTGGCGCTCGCCCGCGCGCTGGCGCCCCGTCCCAGGATTCTGATGGCCGACGAGCCGACCGGCAATCTCGACGGCAACACCGGCAAGCAGGTGATGGACCTGATCTTCGCGCTCCGCGCGCGCACCGGCGCGACGCTGATGCTGATCACCCATGACGAGGCGTTGGCCGGCCGTTGCGGCCGGGTGCTGCATATGCGCGACGGCAAAATCGAGCGGACCGCCGGCGCCAAGCGCCCCAAGGTGGAGGCATGAGCGCGGCCGCGGCCCCGGCCCCCCGGCACCTGGTCCCGCGCGCTCCGCTCGCGCTCCGCCTGGCGCTGCGCGAGCTGCGCACCGGTCTCTCGGGCTTTTACGTGTTCGTCGCCTGCATCGCGCTCGGCGTCGCGGCGATCGCCGGCGTTGGCTCGCTCGCCGGCGTGCTGCAGACGAGCCTCGCCGCCCAGGGCCAGCGCATCCTCGGCGGTGATTTCTCCGCCGGTTTAGTCCACCGCCGCGCGGACCCGGCCGAGCGCGCCTTCTTCGCCCGGCAAGGCGACCTCGGCGAGGTGGCGACGATGCGCGCCATGGCCCGCTCACTCGACGGCGACTATACGAGCCTGATCGACGTCACCGCGGTCGACGCCGCCTACCCGCTCTATGGCGCGCTCGCGCTGCGCGCGCCCAAGGGCAAGCCCACCGCCGCCGACCTGCAGCGCCCGGGCGTCGCCGCGGTCGATGCCGGGCTGTTGACGCGCTTCGACATCGAGGTCGGGGACTCCATCAGGATCGGCGAGGAAAGGGTCCGCGTCATCGCCACCATCGAGGCCCAGCCCGACCGCCTTTCCGGCCGCCCCGCGCTCGGCCCCCGCGTGCTGATGTCGCTCGCGACGCTCGAGGCGACCGGCCTGGTGCGGCCGGGCAGCATGGTCCGCTGGTGGTACCGGGTGGGCTTGAAGGATCCGCTCGCCGGCGGCGAGGAACGCCTGAACGCGTTGCGCGCCGAGGTCAAGCAACGCTTTCCAAATGCGGGCTTCGCGCTGCGCGACCGCGCCGATCCCGCCCCCAACGTCTCCCGCGCCATCGAGCGCTTCTCGCAGTTCCTCACCCTGGTCGGCGTCACCACGCTGATGATCGGCGGCCTCGGCGTCGCCAACGCCATCGCCACCTATCTCCTAAAGAAGCGCGACGTGATCGCCGCCTTCAAGTGCCTGGGCGCGGGCCGCCGCACCATCTTCGCCACCTATCTGATCCAGGTGCTCGTGCTGGCGGCGGCGGGCACCGCCCTGGGGCTCGGCTTGGGCGCGCTGCTCCCCGCCGCCATTCTCCGGCTCTATGGCGACGTGCTCCCCTTCGAGGTCGCGCTCGCGCCCCAGCCCGCCGCGCTCGCCCTGGCGAGCCTCTACGGCCTGCTGACGGCGCTGCTCTTCGTCCTGTGGCCGCTGGGCCGCGCCCGGGAGCTCCCCGCCGCGCGGCTGCTGCGCGACCAGGTGACGAGCGAGCGCGCCCGCCCCTCCGCCGGCTTCATCGCCGCCGCGCTGGTCTGCACGCTGGCGCTGGTAGCCATCGCGATCCTCTCCTCATACGCCAAGCTGCTGGCGCTCTACGCCTGTCTGGGGCTCGCCTTCAGCTTCGCGCTGTTCCTGGGGCTGGGCGTGGCGATCGAACGGGCCGCCAGGCGGATGGCCCCGCCCCGGCGCGTCGAGCTGGCGCTGGCGCGGGCCGGCCTCGCCGCCCCCGGCGGCCTGGCGCGCCCGGTGGCGCTGTCGCTGGGCACCGGCCTGACGCTCCTCACCGCCGTCTCGCTGGTCAACGCCGCGCTCGTCGCCGAATTCCGCACCACCATGCCGAAGCGGGCGCCGACCTATTACGTGCTCGACATCGACAAGGCGCAGATCGGTCCGTTCAGCGATCTCGTCGCGGCCGAAAACCCGGGCACCAAGGTGGAGGCGGCGCCGATCCTGCGCGGCCGCATCACCGCCCTCAAGGGCGTCTCCACCGACAAGATCGAGCCGCCGGAGGGGGTGCGCTGGGTGCTGAGCGGCGACCGCGGCCTCACCTTCGCGTCGCGAAAGCCCGAGAACAGCGAACTCGTCAAGGGCAAGTGGTGGCCAGCGGATTATTCCGGACCGCCGCTGGTCTCCTTCGCCTCAGGCATCGCCGAGGAGCTGGGGCTCGCCGTCGGCGACCGCGTCGGCGTCAACGTGCTGGGCCGTCCGCTGGAGGCGGAAATCGCCAATCTGCGGAGCGTCGACTGGGATTCGCTCGCCATCAATTTCGTGCTCGTCTTCTCCCCCAACGCGCTCGAAGGCGCGCCCTACAAGCTGCTCGCCACCTTGGCCTTCCCGCCCGGCACCGGCACGGCGGCGGAGGAGCGCACCATCCAGGGGATCGCGCGGGCCTTCCCCAATCTGACCGCGATCCGCGTGCAGGACGCCATCGCGGCGCTGATGGGCGTGGTCGGCCAGATCATGGTGGGGGTGCGCGCGGCGGGCGCCTTGACGCTGCTGGCCGGCGCCATCGTGCTGGCCGGCGCGCTCGCCACCGCGCAGCGGCGGCGGATGCACGACGCGGTCATCTTCAAGACCCTGGGCGCCACCCGCCGCCGCATCGTGCTGGCCCACATGGCCGAATATCTGGCCCTGGCGCTGGTCACCGGCGCGGCCGCGCTCGGGCTCGGAACGCTCGCCGCCTGGCTGATCGTCAGCCAAGTGATGGACCTGGGGTTTGCGTTTTCGCTCGTCTCGGCACTGCAGCCGATCGCGTTTTCGCTTGCCCTCATCATGGCCTTCGGCGCGATCGCGACGGCGCGCGTGCTTTCCGCCCGGACCCTGCCGCAACTGCGCGCGGAATAGGGAATCCCGGGCGTTTCCGGCAAAAAAAGCCTCCCTTAAAGATGGCGGAAAATTAATCAGCCGCCTACCGGGAGGTCTGCTTGCAACCGCAGTGTCCAACCGCCATATTAGGGCCAATGGGTAAGACTTTTCGGGTCAAACCGAAGCTTTTCACCTCGAACCAACGCGAAAGGTATCGCTCGAATGGCTGACTTTGACCGCTACGGAACGGCGCGCGCGCGCGCGGTCCCGCGCACAGCGGAGATCGACGAGGGCCTGCGCGCCTATATGATCCGTGTCTACAACTACATGGCCGCCGGCGTCGGCATCACCGGCGTGGTCGCCTATCTCACCTACACGATGGCCGTGGTGGAGACCGCCACCGGCGTGCAACTGACCGATTTCGGCGCCTTCATGTTCACCAGCGCCTTCCGCTGGGTGGTGATCCTCGCCCCCCTCGGCATGGTGTTTTATCTGGGCGCGCGCATCGGTCACATGAGCCTCGCCGGCGCCCAGACCGCGTTCTGGATCTTCGCCGGTCTGATGGGGCTCTCGCTCGCATCGATCTTCCTGGTCTATACCCAGGCCTCGATCTCGCGGGTGTTCTTCATCTCCGCCGCCTCCTTCGGCGCGCTGAGCCTCTACGGCTACACCACCAAGAAGGACCTGACGGGCTGGGGATCGTTCCTGTTCATGGGACTGATCGGCATCATCATCGCCATGCTGGTCAATATCTTCCTCGCCTCCTCCGCGCTCGATTTCGCGATCTCGGTGATCGGCGTGCTGATCTTCGCGGGGCTCACCGCCTACGACACCCAGAGGATCAAGGAGATGTACTTCGTCGGCGACGACGGGACCGTCGCCGGCCGCAAGGCGGTGATGGGGGCCTTGAGCCTCTATCTCGACTTCATCAACCTGTTCCTGATGCTGCTGCGGCTGTTCGGCAACCGCCAGTAGCGGCAGGGCAAGGCAACCAAAACAAAGGGCCCCGGTCTCGAACCGGGGCCCTTTTGTTCGTGTCAGGCGGTTGCGTCCGGCGTTCGCGCCGACCCCCCCGCTCACGCCTCCACCAGCTTCAGCCCGCGGTCGAGCACGCGCAGCACGTTCTTGAGGTCGTGGCCGCGCTTGACGATCAGCCCCGTCGCCGCGATCACGCTGTAGGCCCCCTGCTTGCGGGCCTGTTGCGGACGCTTCTCGATGCGGTAGAGGGGAACCTCGCTGGCCTTGCGAAAGACCGAAAAGACGGCCCGTTCGCGCATGGAGTCGATGGCGTAATCACGCCATTCGCCGGCCGCCACCTTGCGGCCGTAGACGTCGAGGATCTGGTTGAGTTCAGTTCGGTTGAACGCGATGTCGGACTGCCGTTTGAAGCCCGGTGCAGTTGCCCGCCGGGAGCGCGCGGCTCCCGTTGAGCCGAATACCGGGCGCAACCCTATGGGTTCGCTGTCGCTCATGGCGCCTCCTGGTCGGCTGTTATGACCATATGATGACGCCCGGAGCATCGGAATTCAAGCATTGCGCGCCGCACACGCGGTGTAACAAACCGCAACATCTTTCACAGGAATGCCCCAGTTCAGCCTCGGCAATGCCGCAAAGACGGCTGATAACTGCGGTGTTGCCTAGGCCCGGTCCGGAAAAGGCTTCGGATATCTCAGCCCCCAGCCCCCCGGGGTCTTCTCTTCGGACCGGGCCACCTGCAACGATTCCTCCCCCGGACGTTCCCACAAATGGTATCGACACAGCGGCGGCCAAGCGGCGCTTGCACGCGGCGATTTCGCCCTTAGATTCCGCTTGGAACCGCGGCCGTCCCGCAACGACCCGCGCCGGCGGCGACGGCGGCGGACCGGGTGGGCAGGACGATGAGCAAAGACCGCAAACCGACCAAGGAAACCGCGCCGGAGACGGGCGAGAACGACGGCGAATTCGCCTTTCAGGCCGAGGTCGCAAAACTCCTGCACCTGATGGTGCACTCGGTCTATTCCGAGCGCGACGTGTTCCTGCGCGAGCTGATCTCCAACGCGGCCGATGCCTGCGACAAGCTGCGCTACAAGGCGATCACCGAGCCGGCGCTCCTGGCCGAGGACCCGGACCTGCGCATCACCATCCGCGCGGATAGCAAGGCGGGCACGCTCTCGGTCTCCGACAACGGCATCGGCATGGGCCGCGCCGAGCTGATCGACAATCTCGGCACCATCGCCCGCTCCGGCACCCGCGCCTTCATCGAGCGCGTCGCCAAGGGCGGCGACGTCAATCTGATCGGCCAGTTCGGCGTCGGCTTCTATTCCGCCTTCATGGTCGCCGACCGGGTCGATGTGCTGAGCCGCAGGGCGGGCTCGAAGGCGGTCCATCTGTGGTCGTCCGACGCCGCCAACTTCACCGTGGAGCCCGCGCCGAAGGATCAGGCCAAGGCGCTTGCCCGCGGCACCCACGTCACCCTCCATCTCAAGAAGGACGCCAAGGAGTATCTGGAGACCTCGCGGCTGGAGGAGATCGTGCGGGCCTATTCGGACCACGTTTCCTTCCCGATCAATCTTGCGGTCGAGAAAGAGGGCGCCGAGGAGTTGCGTCAGCTCAACCGGGCGAGCGCGCTGTGGATGCGCCCCAGGCGCGAGGTCGACGAGGAAGCCTACCGCGAGTTCTACCGCGACGCGGCGGGCCTGTTCGACGCGCCCGCGCTCACCATCCACTACCGCGCCGAGGGGCGGCACGAATACACCGTCCTGCTGTTCGTCCCCACCATGCGGCCCTTCGACCTGTTCGACCCGAGCCGCAAGGGGCGCATCAAGCTCTACGTCAAGCGCGTCTTCATCACCGACGACGCCGACATTCTCCCCGCCTATCTGCGCTTCGTGCGCGGCGTCATCGACTCGGAGGACATGCCGCTCAACATCTCGCGCGAGATGCTGCAGAACAACCCGATCGTGGCGGCGATCGCCAAGGCGGTGACCTCGCGCATCCTCACCGAACTCGCCAAATTGACCGAGACCGACGCGGTCAAGTTCGGCCAGGTCTGGGAGGCCTTCGGCTCGGTGCTGAAGGAGGGGCTCTACGAGGACCCCGCCCGGCGCGACCAGCTCTTCGGGATCGCCCGCTTCCATTCCAGCATGGGCGATGAGCCGCGCACGCTCGCCCAATATGCAGCGGACCTGCGGCCCAACCAGACCGCCATCCACTATCTCACCGGTGATTCCCTCGAGCAGCTCCGCGCGAGCCCGCAGCTCGAGGGCTTCCGCGCGCGCGGGATCGAGGTGCTGCTGCTCGACGACCCGGTCGACAATTTCTGGGTGACCACCGCGCTCGGCTTCGACGGCAAGCCGTTCCAGTCGATCACGCAAGGCGAGGTCGACCTCTCCAACATCGAGCCGCTGGAGAGGGAGAAGGCGGAGGCCGGCAAGGGCGCCGCCTCGAGCGCCATCCTCGAGCGCATCAAGCAGGTGCTGGCCGACGAGGTCGAGGACGTGACCGCGTCCAAGCGCCTGGTCGAAAGCCCCGCCTGCCTGGTCGCCCCCCATGGCGGGCCCGACCGGGGGATGGAGCGGATCCTGGAGCTGCAGTCCGGCAGCGGGCGGCGGCGGCCGATCCTGGAGGTCAACCTCTCCCATCCCCTCGTCAAGGCGCTCGACGGCGAGGGCGCGGCGGAGCAAGCGATTTTCGAGGATTTGGCCTGGCTGCTGCTCGACGAGGCGCGGATCCTGGAGGGCCGTCAGCCGTCCGATCCGGCCAAGTTCTCCGCCCGCCTCAACCGCCTGGTGATGGCCGGCCTAGGCTGACCGTCAGACCAGGTCAAGCGCTCACCACGCCTTCATCTCGGCCGCGGCGATGATCGGCCCGGCGTCGTCCATTTGCAGCAGCGCCGCGCAGCCGTCGGCGCCGTAGCGCATCAGGTCGCGCTTGGGGAGCCGCAGGGTGATCGCTTCGCCGGACCACTTGCCGACCGGCGATAGACTGCGGACCACGTTGTGGTAGACGACGACCTTGTCGGCGTTCTCGCCGCGCTTGATGGCGACCGGCACCTGCTTGGCGACGAGCGCCAGCCACACCGTCCCCGACGGCTTGCC
>CAYVYD010000071.1:0-10602 GCA_964454415.1 uncultured Hyphomicrobiaceae bacterium
GGAAGAGACCGAGCGGGAGATCGGCCTGTGAGCCGCCCCCTGCTCGAGATCCGCGGGCTCGAGGCCGCCTATGGCAAGGTTGTCGCGCTGCGCGGCGTCGACCTCGACGTCTTCCCCGGCGAGATCGTGGCGCTGATCGGCGCCAACGGCGCCGGCAAGTCGACACTCATGATGACGATTTGCGGCTCGCCCCGCGCCAAGGCCGGCCGCGTCGTCTTCGCCGGCCGCGACATCACCAATCTGCCGACCCACGAAATCATGCAATGCTCCATCGCCCAGGCACCCGAGGGCCGGCGCATCTTCCCGCGCATGAGCGTGCTGGAGAACCTGCAAATGGGCGCGGTGCTAGCCCGCGAAGAAACCTTCGAGGAGGATCTCGCCGCCGTCTACGAGCTGTTTCCGATCCTGAAGACGCGCTCCGGCCAGCGGGGCGGCACGCTCTCCGGCGGCGAGCAACAGATGCTGGCGATCGGCCGCGCGCTCATGGGACGGCCCAAGCTGCTGCTGCTGGACGAGCCCTCCCTCGGCCTCGCCCCGCTGGTGGTCAAGCAGATCTTCGACGCCATCAAGGACCTGAACGAGAGCCGCAAATTGACCGTCTTTCTGGTCGAGCAGAACGCCTATCACGCGCTGCGCCTGGCGCACCGGGGCTACGTCATGGTGAACGGAGCGATCGCCATGTCGGGCACCGGCGCTGAACTGCTCAAACGCGACGAGGTGCGCAGCGCCTATCTCGAAGGCGGCATCGGCTGAGCGCCGCTCCGGAGCACACAGATCATGGGACTTCCTTGGGAAACCTCTGGCGTCGCCTTCGCCGTTCTGACTTGCCTGCTGGGCGGCGCCGCCGCCTATATGGCCGGCCGCGGCCTGGCGCTCACCTGGCAGCCCTTGCTGCGGCTCGTGCTCTACATGCTGGTGATGGGCGCGGGCCTGCGGTTTTTGCATTTTGCGCTGTTCGACGGCACCCTGCTGAGCCTCCACTACTACGCCGTCGACACCGCGATCCTGATCGCCGCCGCCGGTCTCGGCTACCGGCTGACCCGCGTCCGGCAGATGGCGACACGCTACCGTTGGCTCTACCGGCGCTCGAGCCCGCTCACCTGGTCGGAACGCTGAAAAAACGACGTATTTTCCTGGCATTTGCGATGCTCCATTCATACATGGTTCAGGCGCCTTCGCTCACCTATGATGAGGGCGCGCCACCCGATGCAGTCGATTGAAGGACCAGAGGTAATGAAAAATGTGATCGCCGCCGCGTTCGCCTTCTTGTTCGCGCTCGCTCTCCCCGCCGCCGCGCGGGCCGACGTCAACATCGCCGTCGTCGGGCCGCTGACCGGGCAATACGCCTCCTTCGGGGCCCAATTCAAGGCGGGCGCCGAGATGGCCCAGGCCGACATCAACGCCGCCGGCGGCGTCCTTGGCGAGAAGCTCTACGTGCTGCTGGAAGACGACGCCTGCGACCCCAAGCAGGCGGTGGCGGTCGCCAACAAGATCGTCGGCGAGGACGTGGTTTTCGTTGCCGGACACTTCTGCTCCGGCTCCTCGATCCCGGCATCGAGGGTCTATGCCGAGGAAGGCATCGTCGAGATCTCGCCCGCCTCGACCAATCCCGACTTCACCGACAAGCGCCCGGGTCCCAACGTGTTCCGCGTCTGCGGCCGCGACGACCAGCAGGGCAGCGTCGCCGGCGTCTATCTCGCCAAGAACTTCGCCGACAAGAGCATCGCCATCGTTCACGACAAGACCGCCTACGGTAAGGGCTTGGCGGACGAGACCAAGAAGGCGCTGAACGCCTTCGGCAAGAAGGAGACCCTCTACGAGGCCTACACGGCAGGCGAAAAGGACTACACGGCGCTGGTCTCCAAGCTGAAGCAGAACCGGATCGGCGTGCTCTATTTGGGTGGCTACCACACCGAGGCGGGCCTGATCGTCCGGCAGATGCGGCTCCAGGGCATGGACACGATCCTGGTCGGCGGCGACGCGCTCGTCACCGACGAGTTCGCCAACATCACCGGCGCCGACGGCGACGGCACGCTGATGACCTTCGCGCCCGATCCCCGCAAGAACCCGGCCGCCGCCGACATTGTCAAGCGCTTCGAGGAACAGGGGATCAACCCGGAAGGCTACGTGCTCTACACCTACGCCGCGATCCAGGCCTGGAAACAGGCGGTCGAGAAGGCCGGAACCGTGGACCCCGCCAAGGTGATCGAAGCCTTGAAATTCACCGAGTTCGACACCGTCATCGGCAAGTTCCGATTCGACGAGAAGGGTGACCCCAAGGTCGAGGCGACCAAGCAATATGTGTTCTACCGCTGGGAGGGCGGGGAATACGACCGCGTCAACTAGGCCGCGGCCATGTCCCCTTCCCGCGCCGCGGCCGCGTGATCGGCGATGACGCCCGGCCGCAAGAACCTGATCACCGATGTCGCCGGGCTTACGGTCGGCAACGCCCATGACGAGCGGCTGCGCTCGGGCGTCACCGTGCTGCTGATGGAGACGCCCGCCGCCGCCGCGGCCGACGTCCGGGGCGGCGGTCCCGGCACCCGCGAGACCCGCGCGCTGGACGAGGCGGGGGTGGCGCCCGCCATCCACGCGCTGGTGCTCTCCGGCGGCTCGGCCTTCGGGCTCGACGCCGCCACCGGCGTGCAAAGCTTTTTGCGCGAGCACGGCATCGGTTTCCCCGTCGGCCCGGTCTCGGTCCCGATCGTCCCCCAGGCGATCCTGTTCGATCTGCTGAACGGCGGCGACAAGGCGTGGGGCCGTCACCCGCCCTACCGCGACCTCGCCTACAGCGCCTGCGAAGGCGCGGGCGACGATGTTCCTCTCGGCAGCATCGGCGCCGGCTTCGGCGCCACCACCGAACGCCTCAAGGGCGGCCTGGGAAGCGCCTCGGCGGTGCTCGACGGCGTCACGGTAGGCGCGCTCGCGGCGGTCAACGCGGCCGGCAACGCGACCATCGGCGCCAGCCCCCATTTCTGGGCGGCGCCCTTCGAGGTGGGAAATGAATTCGGCGGCCGCGGCTGGCCCGAGCCCCTCCCCGCCGATGCCCTCGAGCCCCGCCTCAAGGGCGGGGTGGGCGAGAACACCACCCTTTGCGTCGTCGCCACCGACGCCGCGCTTAACCATGGCTCTCTCAAGCGCCTCGCCATCATGGCCCAGGCCGGATTGGCGCGCGCCGTCTATCCCATCAACACCCCGCTCGACGGCGACATCGTCTTCGCGCTCTCCAGCGGCGAGAAGCCCTTGAGCGACCAGGTGCGGGGGCTGGCGCTGCTGGGCGCGCTCGCCGCCGACACGCTGTCGCGGGCGATCGCGCGGGCGGTCTACGAGGCGAGCCCCTTCGACAAGGGCTCGGGTCCCCCCGCCTATCGCGAGCTGTTTGCGGAGGTTTGAAGAAAGAAGGCCGCCATGGCGACGGTCCGTGTGATCGGCGATTGCGGTGACACGCCCTCCGTGCTTATGTGCCGCCCGATTTCAGGGACACCTCGAACGGGGCGACGATGGGGGACAAAGGCGTGCTTTCGGTGATTGTCGGGCTCGTGCTGGCGCTGCTCTTCGCCGCCGTCATGGGCGCCTCGAGCGCGGCCGTGCTCGTCGCCGACTACATGCATCCCGGCCGGGTGATGTCCGAGCAGGCGCGCCATACGCTGGGCGTGTGCGGAATCGCCGGATTTTCGGCCGCCCTCACCGCCTGGGGGCTGCAGGGTTTCGCCGCCGAACGCGGCCTCTTCATCCGCTTCGTCAACGCCACCCTCACCTACGCCCTCTCCTTCGGCGCCATCGGCGGCCTGTTGGTGGTCGCCAACAACTTCATCTCCTATCCCAACGGCAACGATTTCAGCCTGGGCGGCCTCTACGTCACCTCCGTCGGCGGCTTCTACACCTTCGCGCTGTTCGTCGCGGTGCCGCTCCGGCTGGCGCTCCTGGGCCTGCTCGTCGCCGCCGGGCTCGTCATCGCGCTGGTCGGACCGCAGCGGCGAAGCGCCTGACGCCAAGTGCGCGGCGCAAACCACATGGCCCGTCCCTCCGCCCCTCCACGCAACCCTTGACCCCGGCGCCGCACCCGCGCAAAAGCAGCCTATGATACCGCGTTACACCAGGGCGCCACTGGCCGAGATCTGGGCGCCGGAAAGCAAATACCGTATCTGGCTGGAGATCGAATCGCACGCCTGCGACGCGCTGGCCGAGCTCGGCGTCATCCCCGAGGAGGCCGCCAAGGCGGTGCGTGAGCGCGGCGGCTTCGACGTGACGCGCATCGACGAGATCGAGGCCGAGGTCAAGCACGACGTCATCGCCTTCCTGACGAGCCTGGCCGAGCATGTCGGCGAGGAGGCGCGCTTCGTTCATCAGGGGCTCACCTCCTCCGACGTGCTCGACACCTGCTTCAACGTGCAGCTCGTGCGCGCCGCCGATCTGCTGCTGGGCGACCTCGATCATCTGCTCGAGGCGCTCGAGACCCGCGCCTTCGAGCACAAGATGACGCCCTGCATCGGCCGCAGCCACGGCATCCACGCCGAGCCCACCACCTTCGGGCTGAAGCTGGCCCAGGCCCATGCCGAGTTCGCCCGCGCCAAGGCCAGGCTCAAGGCCGCTCGCGCCGAGGTCGCGACCTGCGCCATCTCAGGCCCCGTCGGCACCTTCGCGGCAATCGACCCGCGCGTCGAGGAGCACGTGGCCAAGGCGATGGGGCTCATGCCCGAACCGATCTCGACCCAGGTGATCCCGCGCGACCGCCACGCCATGTACTTCGCGACGCTGGGCGTGATCGCGAGCTCGGTCGAGCGGCTCGCCACCGAAATCCGCCATCTCCAGCGCACCGAGGTGCTGGAGGCGGAAGAGCATTTCGCCAAGGGCCAGAAGGGCTCCTCCGCCATGCCGCACAAGCGCAATCCGGTGCTCTCGGAAAACCTCACCGGGCTCGCGCGGATGGTGCGCGCCTATGTGACGCCGGCGCTGGAAAACGTGGCGCTGTGGCACGAGCGCGATATCTCGCACTCCTCGGTCGAGCGCATGATCGGACCCGATGCCACCGCGACGCTCGATTTCGCCCTCTCGCGGCTGGCCGGCGTGATCGAGAACCTGGTCGTCTATCCGGACCGGATGCTGACCAATCTCGATCTCCTGGACGGCCTCGTGTTCTCCCAACGCGTCCTGCTCGCCTTGACCCAGGTCGGGCTCTCCCGCGAAGAGGCCTATGCGACCGTCCAGGTCAACGCCATGATGGTTTGGGAGGGCAAGGGCACGTTCCACGACTTGCTCAAGGCCGACGAGCGGGTCTCCAAGGCGCTTTCGCCCGAGGCGCTCGAGGCCTGCTTCGACATCGACTCCCACTTCGCCCATGTGGACACCATCTTCAAGCGGGTGTTCGGCAAGGCGTGAGACCCTTTCGGGCACGTGACGCTATTTGAGCTGCTTGAGGACACCGGCCGCCGCCGCCGTCAGGAGACCGCCATCGGTGCCCACGGTGAGCATGGTCCATCCCGCCTGGCTCAAGGGCCTGGCGAACTCCAAATCGTTGGCGAAAACCGCTGACATAACATCGGCTTCTTTTGCTTTGTTGAGAATTAGATCAAGCGCGTTCGCGACCGCGGGGGCGCGGATGTCGGGCGCTCCCGTGAGCGCGATCGCGAGATCGTTGGGCCCGGCGAGTACCATGTCGAGGTCGGGAGTCGCGAGGATCCCATCGATGTTGCCCAGCGCCTCGTCCGTCTCGATCTGCGCGCAGGCGACCGTCCAGCCATTGGCGGCGGCGAAATAATCCCCCTCGAGCAACGCCTTGGCGCCATAGGGGCCCCAACTCCGCTGGCCCCGCGGCGGATATTTGACCGATTTAACCAGCCGCTCGGCGTCGCCTGCGTCGTTCACCATCGGGCAGATCACGCCCTGGGCGCCGCCGTCGAGCGCGGCGCCAATCAACCCGGACGCGTTCTCGGCGACGCGCACCAACGCCGGCAGGCGGGCCGCGCGCGCGGCGGTGAGGCAGGCCACCATCGCGCCATGCCCGATCGCGCCGTGCTGCATGTCGAGCGTGACCACGTCCCAGCCCGCCTGGCCGAAGGCGTCGATCGCGTGGATCGCGCCCAGCATCGCCCAGCCGTTAAAAAGAAGCCGCCCGTCGCGGGCGGCGCTGCGGAAAACGTCCGTGGCCATGGCGAAACCCTATTGGGGGAATCCTATTCCTTGCTTTCTTTCTCGATCTGATCGACCGCCAGGGCCATCAGATCGACCATGGCGCGGCGGATCTGATGGTCCGATTGCTCGACGCCCCTGGCGTCGAAATCGTCGCGGACCTTGCGGAACACGTCCTCTTCGCCCGGCTCCTCGAGATCGGCGATCACCACGTCCTTGGCGTAGGCCTCGGACTCGGCCTCGCTCAGGCCGATCTTTTCCGCTGCCCAGCGCCCGAGCAGCTTGTTGCGCCGCGCCGTCGCCTTGAACCGAAGCTCCTCGTCGAGGGCGAATTTCTTCTCATAGGCGCGCTCGCGCTCATCGAATGTGGACATCCATACACTCCCTGAGGTTCACTCCCTGACACTCGCTCGCCCACCACCGCCGGGTCGCCTTTGCGGGCGCCACCGCGGCGCGATCGCCAGCAGGCATAGCCCGCTCAACGGGGCAAATCAAGGCGGAGGGACCGGCGAAATCCACACCATTACCAAGTGATTGTTTCGGCGGGAGCCATCGGCTAGGGTCGATGGGAATCCGCGAACCGATTCCGGCGAATGGAACAGCGTTTGTGTCCGGCTGGAAGCACCCCATATAAGGCCTGTCATCCAGCAGACCGGGAACCGGAGTGGCAATGCTTAGCCGCGTTCGCTCCAGGAAAGGATCAGCCCATGAATCGGCGCCGCCGCGTTTATGAGGGCAAGGCGAAGATATTGTACGAGGGACCCGAACCAGGCACCCTCGTGCAGCATTTCAAGGACGACGCCACCGCCTTCAACAACCGCAAGCACGACCGGATCGAAGGCAAGGGCGTTCTCAACAACCGGATCAGCGAGTTCATCTTCCAGAAGCTCGGTGACGTGGGCGTGCCGACCCATTTCATCAAGCGGCTGAACATGCGCGAGCAGCTGATCCGCGAGGTAGAGATCATTCCGGTCGAGGTGGTGGTCCGCAACGTGGCCGCGGGCTCGCTTTCCGAGCGCCTCGGCATCGACGAGGGCACCGCGCTCCCGCGCTCGATCATCGAATTCACCTATAAGTCCGACGAGCTCAACGATCCGCTCGTCTCCGAGGAGCACATCACCGCCTTCGGCTGGGCGACACCCCAGGAGATCGACGAGATGATGGCGCTGGCGCTGCGCATCAACGATTTCCTCTCAGGGCTATTCACCGGCATCGGCATCCGCCTCATTGACTTCAAATGCGAGTTCGGCCGCGTCATCGAGAACGACATGATGCGGATCGTGCTGGCCGACGAGATCTCGCCCGACTGCTGCCGGCTGTGGGACACCGAAACCCAGGACAAGATGGACAAGGACCGCTTCCGCCGCGACATGGGGGGCCTGATGGAGGCCTATCAGGAGGTGGCCCGGCGTCTCGGCATCCTGATGGAGAACCGCCCCTCGGACAAGAAGGGGCCAGTTTTGGTGAGCACCAAATAGCACCCCGACGACGACGGCAGCGAGGCATATGAAGGCGCGCATCAAGATCACGCTGAAAAACGGCGTCCTGGACCCTCAAGGCAAGGCCATCGCCAACGCGCTCGGCGCGCTCGGCTTCGGCGGCGTCGAGGCCGTGCGCCAGGGCAAGTATATCGAGCTCGAATTGGCCGAAAGCGACCCCGCCCGCGCCGAGGCCGAGGTCAAGGCCATGTGCGAGCAGCTTCTCGCCAACACGGTTATCGAAAACTATCAGTTCGAGCTCGAGCCCGCATGAGAGCGAGCGTCGTCGTCTTTCCCGGCTCCAATTGCGACCGCGACGTGGCGGTGAGCCTGGAAAAGCTTACCGGCCACAAGCCCGCGATGGTCTGGCACGGCGAGCCCCAGGTGCCAGATAGCGATCTGATCGTGCTCCCGGGCGGCTTCTCCTATGGCGATTATTTGCGCTCCGGCGCGATGGCGGCGCATTCCCCGATCATGGCCGACGTGGTGGCCAAGGCGCGCAAGGGCATCGCGGTGCTCGGCATCTGCAACGGCTTTCAGGTGCTGACCGAATCGGGGCTGCTGCCCGGCGTGCTGATGCGCAACGCCTCGCTCAAATTCATCTGCCGCGACGTGTGGCTGCGGGTCGAGCGCGCCGACACCATCTTCACCAAGGGTTACGAGAAGGGCGCGGTTATCAGGATCCCGATCGCCCATCACGACGGCAATTACTACGCCGACGACGAGACGCTCGACGCCCTCGAGGGCGAGGGCCGCGTGGCGCTGCGCTATTGCGACGCGGCGGGCGAGGTAAGCGACGAGGCCAACCCCAACGGCTCGCGCGCCAGCATCGCCGGCCTGCTGGACGAGAGCGGCCGCGTGCTGGGGCTGATGCCCCATCCCGAGCGCCTCGCCGACGCGGCACTCGGCGGCACCGATGGCGCCTCGCTGTTCGCCTCGCTCTTGGAGACGTTCCACTGATGTCCTCCGCCCAAGGCTCGAGCGCCCTGATGCCCGTCACCCCCGATCTCGCCGCCGAGTACGGGCTGACGGATGAGGAATATGCCCGCCTGCTCGATATTTTGGGCCGCGAGCCGACCTTCACCGAGCTCGGCATCTTCTCGGTGATGTGGTCCGAGCACTGCTCCTACAAATCCTCCAAGGTGTGGCTGCGCCAGCTTCCCACCGAGGGCGAGCGGGTGATCCAGGGCCCGGGCGAGAATGCGGGCGTGGTGGATCTGGGCGACGGCGACGCCGCCATCTTCAAGATGGAAAGCCATAACCACCCCTCCTTCATCGAGCCCTATCAAGGGGCCGCCACGGGCGTCGGCGGCATCATGCGCGACGTCTTCACCATGGGCGCGCGCCCGGTCGCCAATCTGAACGCGCTGCGTTTCGGCGCCCCCGACCATCCCAAGACGCGCCATCTGGTCTCCGGCGTCGTCGCCGGCGTCGGCGGCTACGGCAATTGCGTCGGCGTCCCCACGGTCGGCGGCGAGGTCAATTTCGATCCCGGCTACAACACCAACATCCTGGTCAACGCCATGTGCGTCGGTCTCGCGCGCGCCGACGGCATCTTCTACGCGGCCGCCAAGGGCGCCGGCCACAACGTGGTCTATGTGGGCTCGAAGACGGGCCGCGACGGCATCCACGGCGCCACCATGGCCTCGGCCGAGTTCAGCGACGACGCGGAGGAGAAGCGCCCCACCGTCCAGGTCGGCGATCCCTTCACCGAGAAGCTCTTGATCGAGGCTTGTCTCGAACTCATGGCCGAGGACGCCATCGTCGCCATCCAGGACATGGGCGCGGCGGGACTCACCTGCTCGGTGATCGAGATGGCGGACAAGGGGGGCGTGGGCATCGATCTCGACCTCGACGCCGTGCCCACCCGCGAAGGGGCGATGACCGCCTACGAGATGATGCTCTCCGAAAGCCAGGAGCGGATGCTGATGGTGCTCGAGCCGGGATCCGAGGAGCTCGCGCGTTCCATCTTCGACAAATGGGGGCTCGATTTCGCCATCGTCGGCACCACCACCGACACCGGCAGGCTGATCGCCCGCCATCAGGGCCAGGTCGAGGTCGACGTGCCGATCGACGTGCTCGCCAATTCGGCGCCCGAATACAAGCGCCCCTGGAAGCTCCCGCCCCCGCCAGAGCCTCTCGACCCGGCCGAGGTCGCGGCGCCCGAGAGCGTTCCGGGCGCGCTCGAAGCGATGATCTCCTCGCCCCATCTCTGCTCGCGCGCCTGGGTCTGGGAGCAATACGACCACATGGTGATGGGCGACACGGTGCAGCGCCCGGGCGGCGACGCCGCAGTGGTGCGCGTCCACGGCACCACCAAGGGGCTTGCCGTCGCCGCCGACGTGACGCCGCGCTATTGCGCGGCCGACCCGCGCGAGGGCGGCAAGCAGGCGGTCGCGGAAGTCTGGCGCAACCTGACCGCCAGCGGCGCCGATCCGATCGCCATCACCGATTGCCTCAATTTCGGCAATCCGGAGCGCCCCGAGATCATGGGCCAGTTCGTCGGCTGCATCGAGGGCATGGCCGAGGCCTGTCGGGCGCTCTCCTTCCCCGTCGTCTCCGGCAACGTCTCGCTCTACAACGAGACCAACGGCGAGGCGATCCCGCCGACGCCGGCGATCGGCGGCGTCGGCCTCATACCCGACATCGCGCGGATGGCCTCGACCGCGCTCGAGGGCGAGGGCCGCGCCCTCCTCCTGATCGGCGCCGAGCGCGGGCACCTGGGCCAGTCGCTCTACATGCTGATCATGCTGGAGGCGGGCCTCGGCGCGCCGCCCCCCGTCGATCTCGACGCCGAGCGCCGCGCCGGCGACCTGGTGCGCGACCTGATCCGCGAGGGCACGGCATCGGCCGTCCACGACGTCTCCGACGGCGGACTGTTGATCGCGGTCGCCGAAATGGCGCTCGCCGGAGGTACCGGCGCAGCACTCGATCCCTATGACGGGCCGCTCCCCCTCCACGCGGTGCTGTTCGGCGAGGATCAGGGGCGCTACGT
>CAYVYD010000072.1:0-10576 GCA_964454415.1 uncultured Hyphomicrobiaceae bacterium
ATCATGCCTAGTCTCGTGGGCTCGGAGATGTGTATAAGAGACAGGGTCGACGCCGTAGACGAACAGCCCCAATTCGTTCGCCGCGCCGATCACCCCTTTGCGGTCGGCGATCAGCACGTCGCTGGCGGCGACGGCTATGCCGTTGAGTCTGGCTTCATGCGAGCGGCGCACGGTCTCGGGTCCGATCGCCGGCAAATCGACCCGCCGTTCCTGGCCGGGCTTGGCGCATTTGACGAGCACGCCGGACCGCCCGTCGCCCCGCTTGGGCGTCCATCTCTTGACGCTCTTGCAGCGCCCCAACAGCGCGTCGGTGCCTTCGGCGGCCTCGACGGCGAGCACGTGGCCGCGAGAGACGACCACCGCCTGACCAACGTCGAAGCGGCCCATGGCCTTGATGAGATCGGCCGCGAGGGCGATGTCGGCGAGGTCCTGCTTGGACGGACGCCGCTTGCCGAGCGGCCCGGCGCCGGCGATCAGGCCGGGCGCGATCTCCTCGGCGCCGACGACGTGAAATCCCTTGCTTTCGAAAAATTCGACGATGCCGCTCAGCACCGAGTTATCGCCGCCGACGAGCGCGCTCAAAATGGCAGGCAGATTGGCGAGCGCGCCAACGTCGATGCGCAAATCGTTCAGTTTCGGCCGCCGCACGCCGCCGATGATCACCAGTTCCCCGCAATTCTGCTTTTTCAGCGCCTTCAGCATGAGGCCGATCTCGCCGAAGTTCACCCAGGTGTGCGGATAGGTCTCGACCGTCTCCTCCGCCGCTCCCTCGATGGCGATCACGTGAACCGAGCGACCGGCGGCCCGCGCCGCCTCGGCCACGGCGAGGGGCATGGTGCCGGCGCCGGCGATGATGCCGAGGCAGGAGCTTTTGGTCGGGTCATCCATTGGCACTGGTCCGGCGGCGCCGGGAACGGAACCGCGACGGGGTCAGCTCGTCCGCGGCACGCATAGCGAACGGTCGGAGGCGGTGCGAATGAAGGCGATGATGCGCGAGACACCTTCGTCGTCGCCGAACATCTTTTCCACGTCCTCGAGGCGCTCCATCAGCGTTCCCTCCTCGGAAAACAGCATCCGGTAGGCCTTTCTCAGATTGTGGATCTGCTCCCGGCCGAAACCCTGGCGCTTCATGCCGACGATGTTGAGGCCGGAGAGCATCGCCCGGTTGCCCAGGGCCATGCCGAAGGGAATGACGTCGTTCTCGACGCCCGACATGCCGCCGATGAAGGCGTGGGAGCCGACGCGCACGAATTGATGCACGGCCGAGAGCCCGCCCAGGATGGCGTGGTCCTCGACGACGCAATGGCCGGCGAGCGTCGCGTTGTTGGCGAGGATCACGTGATCGCCCACCTGGCAGTCATGGGCCACGTGGGCGCCCACCATGAACAGCCCGTGCGAGCCGACGCGCGTTTCGAGTCCGCCGCCCTGGGTCCCCGGATTCATCGTCACGTGCTCGCGTATTACGTTGTCGGAGCCGATCGTAAGCCTGCTCTCCTCGCCACCATATTTCAGGTCCTGCGGGACGTGGCCGATGGAGGCGAAGGGAAAGATCTGACAATCGGCGCCGATCGCCGTGTTGCCGGTGATGACGACGTGGGAGTGGAGCCTGCAACCATCACCGAGCTCGACACCCGGCCCCACCACCGTATAGGCGCCGATCTCGACATCGGTTCCGAGCGTGGCGCCGGAATCGACCACCGCTGTGGGATGAATGGCTGACATAAACTGGGATCGATCAGGTTTCGACGATCATTGCGCTGAATTCGGCCTCAGCGACGAGCTCGCCAGCGACGTAGGCCTGGCATTTGAAGCGCCAGACGCGGCCACGGTGACGCACTTTCCTGACGTGGTACTCGATCGTGTCGCCGGGAACGACCGGGCGGCGGAAACGCGCCCTATCGATCGCCATGAAATAAACCAGCGAAGGCCCATAATCCTCTTTCGTGCTGGCGACGCAGAGCGCACCCGCCGTCTGCGCCATGCCCTCGATCTGCAAGACGCCCGGCATGACGGGCTGGTCTGGGAAATGCCCCTGAAAAAACGGCTCGTTGATGGTGACGTTCTTGATACCGATGGCGAACTTGTCGTCCTCCATTTGGACGATCTTGTCGACCATGAGAAACGGATAGCGATGCGGCAAGAGCTTGAGAATGCGCACGATATCGGCGCTATCGAGCTTTTTCTCTTCTTGGGTATCATTCATCGGACCTGCTCCACCTCACCCATTCGGCGGCCTTGAACGCCCGTTTAATCAGGCGCTTCGTCACCCTTTTTTTCCGCCACCTGATTGTTGGCCAAGCCTTTTCACCGCAGTGATCTCGCGAAACCATTGCTTGACGGGCTTCGCGGGCGTGCCTCCCCACCGTGCTCCGGCCGGCACGTCGCTGTTGACGTTGCTGGTCGCTGCAATCTGGGCCCCCATGCCGATGCGGACATGTCCGATCACTCCACTTTGACCGCCCAACGCCACGAAATCCTCAAGGACCGAGCTGCCGGATATGCCCGTCTGAGCGACGATCACGCAGTGCCGTCCAATCACGACGTTGTGCCCGATTTGGACGAGATTATCAATTTTTGTGCCCTCGCCGATGATGGTGTCGCGAAGCGCGCCGCGGTCCACCGTCGTGTTGGCGCCGATCTCCACGTCGTCCTGGATAATGACGCGCCCGATCTGCGGCACCTTGAAGTGACCCTGCGGTCCCATGGCGAAGCCGAAACCGTCCTGGCCGACGCACACGCCGGCATGTAGAACCACGCCATTGCCGATCAGCGCGTGGGTGACGGTCGCATTCGGCCCGATATAGCAATTGCGGCCGATGTGAACCCGGTAACCGACGACGGCGCCGGCGGCGACGACCGTGCCGCTGCCGATGCGCACCTCGCGGCCAATGACGGCGCCCGGCTCGATGCGGGCGCCCTCCTCGATCTCGGCGCTCGAATGGATGCTGGCGGCGCCTTCGAACCCGGCCAGCTCGGCCGTGCGCGAGCGCGACGCCTGGGGGTAAAACAGCTGCAGTACCTGAGCAAAGGACCGGTAGGGCTGGTCGCAAACGAGCGAGGCGGTGTGGTCGGGGCCCTGATCGGCAAACCGCTTGGCCACCAGACAGGCGGTGGCCGTGGTCTGCTTGAACTTGGAAACGTATTTGGGGTTGTCCAGAAAGGAGATGTCGCCGGCATTGGCGTCGTCGAGCGTCTTGACGTCCCGAATTTCGGTCGTCAGGTCGGCATCGGCGGTCGGCGTCGCCTCGATTCGAGCCAGGATGTCGGTCAGGGTAAAGGGGCCGGCCCGCTCGAAAAAACCAGGATGCTCCATAGGATTTCGCGCGTGTTAAGGGCGATGCGCATCAGACCCTGCGGCCTGGGCACGGACCGCCGCCTGCCTCATCAGAACTGCGTGGCGGCACCGAAGCGGAAAATTTCTTCCTGGTCAAATGATTCCGACGTCAGCACCTGAGCTAGATCCGCGCGGAACGGTCCCAGCGGCGACTCCCAGATCAGGCTGACGCCGACGGAGGAGCGGATGGTTTTCGAATTGGCGACGAAAAACGGCGTGAGCAGGCCCAGATCGCCCGGGTTGAACAGCGTGCCGGCGTCGGCGAAGACGGCGCCCTGCATGCCCAGGGCGTCGGGGATGAAGGGCAGGGGGAAGCGCACCTCGCCCGTGGCAGCGGCAAAGATCTTGCCGCCCAACGCGTCGTCCGTGCCGATGTCGCGCGGACCGAAACCGGCCCGGTCGAAACCGCGGACGGTCTCACCACCCTTGAAGAAGACGTCCTGAAGGCGCACTTCCTGGCCACCCCATCCCTCGATGTTGCCGATCTGCGCGCGGCTGGCGAAAATGATCTTCTTGTAGATCGGGTAATAGGCGCGTCCCTCGGCGATCGAGCGCAGATATTGCACGTCGCCGCCCACGCCCGCCAAATCCTGCGAGAAGTTGAAATAGAGGCCCTGGGTCGGCTTCTTGGGGTGGTTGCGGGTGTCATAGGCAAACGTGTAGCCAACCGACGACACGTTGAAGGTGCCTTCGGCGTTGAAAGCGGCCAGCGAAGCGAAGGGTTCGACGTCGTAGATCTCTTCGCGGACGAAGTTGTAGCGGGTCGCGAACGCCCAGTCGTCGTTGAGCGGCACTCCCAGCCGGATGCCGCCGCCGGTGCGGCGCTGCTTGAATCCCGCCTCGTCGGTGAGGTCCTGCTCGGTATGGAACAGATCGAAGCCCGCCGCCATGTTGCGTCCGAGGAATCTGGGCTCGGTGAAGCCGAAATCAATCTGCTGGCGCTCCAAGCTGCCCGACAGGCCCAAACGGACATATTGCCCCTTGCCCAGCAGGTTGCGTTCGGTCAGCGAGATGTCGCCGACGACGCCCTCGCTGGTCGAATAGCCGGCGCCGAACGAGAGCTCGCCGGTCGGTTGTTCCACGACTTCAACCACCAGGATCACGCGGTCGGGCGCGCTGCCCGGCTGGGTGGCAATGTTGACGGACTTGAAGAACTGCAGCTGGCGCAGGCGGCGTTTGGCGGCATCGACGAGAACGCGGTTGTAGGCGTCGCCCTCCGCGAGGCGGAACTCGCGGCGGATCACCTCATCCAGCGTGCGGGTGTTGCCGACGATCTCGATGCGCTCGATGTAGACGCGCGGCCCCTGCTCGATGACGTATACGAGCGAAATGGTGCGGGCGATGGGATCGCGCTCCACAACCGGGCGGACGCGCCCGAAGGCGTAGCCCTCCGAGGCAACCTCCAGGGTCAGCTTCTCGACCGAGCTTTCGACCTTCGAGGCGTCGTAGATCTTGCCCGAATCGGTAGTGATGCGCCGGTGCAGCTGAGCCGGGTCGACCTGGATGAGTGAACTTTGGATGTCGATCGAGCCGAACCGGTACTGCTCGCCCTCCTCGACGGTGAAGGTGATGTAGAAGCCCCGTCCCTCGCGGTCGAGGTCGGCGATCGCCGAAACTATTTGGGCGTCGGCATATCCGTTCTTCAGATAGAACTGCCGCAGCAGCTCCTTATCCAGCCGCAGCCGATCGGGGTCGTAAATGTTGGTGGGCTTGAGAAAGCTCAGCAGGTTGGTTCTGGTGGTGGTGACGACGTCGCGAAGCTGGGAGTCGCTGAACGCCTCGTTGCCGACGAAATTGATGGCGCGCACGGTCGTCTCCGGCCCCTCGTAGATCTCGAAGACGAGGTCGACGCGATTGTGCTCGAGCTCGATGATCTTGGGTTCGACGCGGGCCGCGAACAGGCCTTGGCGGCGGTAGAGATCGAGAATGCGCTGCACGTCGCTCTGAACCCGCGCCCTGGTGTAGATCGAGCGCGAATGCAACTGAACCTCAGACCCCAGCGTCTTGTCGTCGATCTCCCTGTTGCCCTCGAAGGCCACGCGGCTGATCACCGGGTTCTCGCTCACCGTGACGACCACCGTGCTGCCCCGCCGGTAGATCTTGACGTCCTGGAAGAGACCGGTCGCGAAGAGGGATTTGAGGGAGCGGTTGACCGCCTCGGGATCGTAGCTGTCGCCGGGGCCGAATTGGAGATAGGAGCGCACGGTTTCGGGCTCGATGCGGCGGTTGCCCTCGACCTTGATGTTCCGAATCGTGCCGCCTACCTGGGCAAAGGCTTGATCGCCCGCCGCGGGGCCGCCGAACACCGCCAAAACCGGCACGCCGACAACCGTCAGCAGGAGCGCAATCAGTCCCCTAGCTACCACCGTCTTAAGACGCATGCTTTGTTGTAGCCCCTCTAACGCCGGACCCCCCCGACACATACGCTCGCATTACCCCCCAAAAAGGCCATTCCTTTATGGCCGCATTATGATTAATTGTTGCAAGTATATCACACTGTTAGTTGTTTATCGGCAGCGCCGCTCCCGATTTCGCCGGCGCGCCGCGCCGCGGCCGACACATCAGCCTAAAAGTTGTTGTAAATCAAGTCATTCCTGGTCACGAAAATCATCAGCATGATGATCAGGACCAGGCCGATGCGGAAACCGATCTCCTGGGTGCGGGGGCTGAGCGGCCGGCCGCGGACCGCCTCGATGGCGTAGAACAGCAGATGGCCGCCGTCGAGAATCGGAATTGGGAACAGATTCAGCAAGCCGATGCTGACCGAAAGCAGCGCGGTGAGACCGATGAGGGCGGCAAAGCCGAGCTGCGCCACCTGGCCGGACACCTGGGCGATGCGAATCGGGCCGCCAAGCTGTTCGGCGGATTCCTCTCCCTTCACGATTCTGCCGAGATAGGTGAGCGTGTGGGAGGCGATCAAATAGGTTTCCCTGGTCCCCATCCAAAGCGCGGTGAAGGGGTCGTAGCGTTGCAGGACGCTCTCGTCCTTGCGCTGGATGCCGAGCAGACCGCGGGTGACCGTCTTGCCCGAGAGGTCGGGCGATTCCGTCGCCTCGGGCGTCGCCACCAGCGACACTTCCGCGCCGTCGCGCAGCACGTCGATCGAGAGCCGCTTGCCCGGGCTCCGACCAACGATTTCCTGCATCTGCGAAAAGCTCTCGATCGGCTTTCCGTCAATGCGCAGGACCAGATCGTCGGCCCGGAAGCCCGCCCGGTCGGCGGCACTTCCGGGGGTCACGCGCTCGACCAGCGGACGGTAGATGCGCTCGATGCCGAGAACTCCGAGGGGAGCCGGATCGCCCAGCGGACTCCTCACCATCTTGCGCTCGGGCGTGGCGACGAGCTCCAGCGGCCCGCCGTCGCGCATGACGGTCACGTGCAGCTCCTGGCCGGCGCTGATCGCCTCGAGGCGCTTGATCTCGCCGAAGCTGGTGATTTTCTCGCCGTCGATGTCGACGACCAGATCGCCGGGCTGGAAGCCAGCGGCCGCGGCGGGGCTGCCGGGCACCACCTTGTCGACGCGCGGCTCCACCACGCGCTGTCCGACGATGGTGAACAGCGCCGCGTAGATCGCGATCGCGAGGATGAAGTTGGCGATCGGACCGGCGGCGACGACGGCGGCGCGCTGGGGCAGCGACTTCGCCTGGAAGGCGCCCTTGCGCTCCTCCTCGCTCATCGTCTCCAAGGCTTCGCGGTCGGGAACGCTGGCGGCGTTGACGTCGTCTAGGAACTTGACGTAGCCGCCAAGCGGTATCCAGGCGAACCTCCAGCGGGTGCCGTGGCGGTCGTAAAAGCCGAAGATCTCCGGTCCGAACCCGATCGAAAAGGCGCGGATGGTCACCCCGCACCAGCGCGCGACCAGGAAGTGACCCAATTCGTGGAAGAACACGACGACGGTGAGAACGAATAGGAAGGCGGGGACATAGATCACGCCACCGCCAATCAACCCGACCAAATTATCCATTATATTCATCTGCTTGCCACATTTTCTTTTGATATTAGATAAATCATCCGCTTGCCATCATAGCGCGAAACGCCCGAGCACGCGCGCGGCCAATGCCCTGGCCTGCGCATCGATTTGCAGGACGTCCTCCAACGTCGCCGCCGCAGCCGTTCCCAAAAGATCGTCCCCGGCCTCTTCCAGCGTGGCCTCCACGGCGTCGCAAATCGACAGAAACCCGATTTCTTCCTTAAGGTACGCCTCGACGGCGACCTCGTTGGCGGCGTTCAGCACGGTGCTGGCGGAACCGCCTTTCTCGAGGGTTTCGCGGGCGAGCCTGAGGGCCTTGAACCGTGTCTCATCCGGTGCCTCGAATGTCAACTCGCCGAGCCTGGCGAGGTCGAGGCGCTCGGTCGGCGACCACATCCGCTTCGGCCAGGCGAGGCTGTAGGCGATAGGTGTGCGCATGTCCGGCGCGCTCATTTGCGCCAGAACCGATCCGTCTGCGTATTCCACCAGGCAATGGACGATCGATTGCGGGTGAACGAGGACGCCTATCTGATGGGGCTCCACGGGAAAGAGATGAAAGGCCTCGATCAGCTCCAGTCCCTTGTTCATGAGGGTCGCCGAATCGATGGTTATCTTCCTGCCCATGGTCCAATTGGGGTGCTTGAGGGCGTCCTCCGGCCTGGCACCGGCGAGCTTCTCCAGCGGCCAGGTCCGGAACGGCCCGCCCGAGGCGGTGAGCACGATGCGCTCGATGGACTCCGGCGGCGAACCGTCGATCGCCTGGAAGGCGGCGGAATGCTCAGAATCGACGGGAAGCAGCGTGGTCCGCGCAGCGGCCACGGTCGCCATGAAAACCTCACCCGCCGAGACCAGGCATTCCTTGTTGGCGAAGGCCAGGTGGGTTCCCTGGCGCGCCGCCTCGATGGTCGGCCGCAAGCCGGCCGCGCCGGAAATCGCCGCCATGATCCAATCGGCGGGACGTCCGGCGGCTTCGGTCAGGGCGGCGGGGCCGGCGGCCGCTTCGATGCCGGTTCCGGCCAAGGCGCTCTTGAGGTCGGGGTAAGACGCCTCGTCGGCGACGACCGCCAATTGGGCGCGGTGCCGTTTGGCCAGGTCCGCGAGGGCCTTCGCATTGGTGTTGGCGGTGAGCGCGATCACCTCGTAGGCCGCCGGATCGCGGCCGATCAGATCCAGCGTGTTGCCGCCCACCGAGCCGGTGGCGCCCAATATGGAAACGCGGCGCGGCAGGGGCCGCGCCCCCCGCTCCGGCACTATGGCTGCCGATTCCATGTCACCCACGCCTTTCGCCAACCGGTGCCGGTAACTCGCATTGCCTTGGCCGGTGTCGTTCAGATAACGCCGATCAGGACCAGATCAAGAGGGCGCGTCCGGGATCGACGGGGCCCTTCAGGAGGGCGATGAGGGCGCCAGCCAGGGCCGCGAAGAGCAGCGCGTCGATCCGGTCAAGCAATCCGCCATGGCCGGGGATGAGGTGGCTCGAATCCTTGACACCGAAGGTGCGCTTTATCGCCGATTCCGTCAAATCGCCCAATTGGGCGACGACCGAGAGCCCCATGCCCACCAGGCTCAGCGCGAGGGCCGATGTGTTGGCGAGCCACAGGGCGAACAGATGGGAGGCAATGGCCGCCGCCAGCATCCCGCCCACGGCCCCCGACCAGGTTTTGTTGGGCGAAAGCCTCGGCGCCAATCGCGGTCCGCCGGCGAAGCGGCCGACGAAATATGCGCCGCTGTCGCTCGCCCAGACGACGAGAAACAGAAACAGCACCGCGAACCATCCATGGGTGTGGTCGAACCGCAGCCAAACGAGCGCCAGCGCCGGCAGCCCGATATATAGAATGCCCGCCGCGGACCATGCCAGGCGCGTCCGCGAATCCGGGAAAAAGGCGCATGCCAGCGCCCCCAAGCCGATTAGCGCCAGCCCCGCCCAGCCCATTCCGACCGCGAGGAGAAGGACCGCGGTGACGATTAGGGCGGCGCGGAGGACGGCGGAGAGGAGCGATCCGCCGCCGCCGGTGAGACCGTCCCACTCCCACGAGGCGACTGCGGCCGCGAGCGAGACCAGCGCGAAGAACGGCCATGTCCCCAATGTCAGTAGAGCGAGCGCGGCTGCGGCCAGGACCAGCGCGGAAATCCATCTCAGCCGTTGGTTGGCGGGAGAAGCCGCCTCCTCTGGCGGAGCCGGGGCCGTGGAGCGGCTCACGCCGACGTCCTTGCCTGCAATCCTCCAAAGCGGCGCTCGCGGTCGTGATATTGGGCGATCGCAGCCTCGAACACCTCGCGCGAAAAATCTGGCCAGTAGACGTCCACGAAGACGAGCTCCGTATAGGCGCATTGCCATAGCAGGAAATTGCTCATCCGCATCTCGCCGCTGGTCCGGATCAGGAGATCGGGATCGGGCAGCCCTTCGGTGTCGAGATAAGCGCCGAACAGCCGCTCGCTGATGGCGTCCGGCTCGAGGGAACCGGTCTTGACGCGCTCGGCGATGGCCCGGGTGGCGCGCATGATTTCGTTGCGCGCGCCGTAGTTGAAGGCGATGGTGAGCCGAAGCCCCTCATTGTCGCTCGTCAAGCTCATCGCCTCGTCGATCAGCCTCAGGATCTCCGGCTCCACGCCCGCGCGCTCGCCGATCACGCGTATCTTGACGTCGTGCTTGTGGAGATCGGCGAGGTCCCTGCGAATGTAGCGCTTGAGCAGGCTCATCAATTCGCGGATCTCGGCCTGCGGTCTGGACCAGTTTTCCGACGAAAAACTGAACAGCGTCAGATGGCCGATCTTCAACTCGATCGCGGTGCGGACCGTGTTGCGCACGCTTTCCACGCCGTGGCGATGGCCCTCGCGGCGCGGCAGGCCGCGTTCGGCCGCCCAACGCCCGTTGCCGTCCATGATGATGGCCACATGGTCCGGTACGCCGTTGCCGGCCTCATTCAGTGCAGCGTTGTCGGTCTTCACGTTCACGATCGATTGCCCCAGGCTCGACTATTCCAGATTCGGCGCCCTCAAGCAGGTCAGACCTGCATTATCTCCGATTCTTTCGTGCCGAGCGCATCGTCGATTTCCTTGATCATGCGGTCGGTCAGGTCCTGAACCTCGGCGGCATGGGTATGATGCTCGTCCTCGCCCATGTCGCCTTCCTTCTCGTGCCGCTTCAACTGTTCCATGCCGTCGCGGCGGACGTTGCGCACCGCCACGCGGGCCTGCTCGGCGTATTTGTGCGCGACCTTGGCGATCTCCTGGCGGCGTTCCTCGTTGAGCTCGGGGATCGGCAGCCGCAA
>CAYVYD010000073.1:0-3850 GCA_964454415.1 uncultured Hyphomicrobiaceae bacterium
GGCAGGGACGCGACAACAAGAGGCGAGGAGTGACCGCGGGTCACGGCAGGGACGCGACAACAAGAGGCGAGGAGTGACCGCGGGTCACGGCAGGGACGCATGATAAGAGTGCTTATCACCGGCTTCGGCCCCTTTCCCGGCGTCGCCGACAACCCGTCCGAATGGCTGGTGCGGCGGCTGCAGCGCGCCCTGTCTTCCCGCGGGCGCCGCTGCGTCGCCTTCGGTTTCGCGGTCCTCCCCACCGAATGGCGCGCCCTGCCCCGCCTGCATGGGCGGCTTTGGGCCCGCCACCGCCCGCACCTCGCGCTCCATTTCGGCGTCAGCGCGCGCGCCGCCTGCCTCCATGTGGAGCAGCGCGCCCACAACCTGGCGAGCGGCCGGGCCGACGCCCGCGGCGAGGCCAGGGAGACTGCCAGGATCGCGCGCCACGCCCCGCACGCGCTGGCGAGCCCGCTCTCCGCGCACGCCATCGCCCTCCACCTCGAGCGCCGGGGCCTGCCCGCGCGCGCCTCCCACGACGCCGGCGCCTACCTCTGCAACATGGCCTATTTCCTGTCGCTGGCCCGCGCCCGCGCGGCGCCCGGCCGCGCCGCCGCGCTGTTCGTTCACATCCCCCCGGTGGGAAGCAGCGCTGGCGAGCGCGCCCGGCTGCTGCAGGGCGCGCTCGCCGTCGTCGCCCAGTCGATTCACCAAGCCCGCGGGAAACGCTTCCGCCGCGCCCCGATTCGCGCCCCTTTGGCACCGGACTTGCTCATCACCGGTGACTGGGCGGAAACGGAGGCCGCGGACCTTGACGAGGCAGCGCTTGCTCTCACGGCGTGACTTCACCTCTGGCGCCGTGGCGGCCGGGGCCGCCGCGCTCTGCGCGCTGCCCCTGCGCGCGGCCCCCGCCCGCGCCGCCGCCCAGTCCCTCAACGTCTCCCAGTCCCTCGACGCCTCTTCCATGGGGCTCGCTCCGGATGCGCCTCGCAACCAGACGCGGGCGCTCCAGAAGGCGCTCGACCGGGCGGCGCTAACGGGCGTTCCGCTCCATCTCCCCTCCGGGCGCTACCGCGTCGCGGGGCTGATGTTCAAATCCGGCCTTGCGCTGCAAGGCGTCCCCGGCAAGACGGTGCTCGAATTCCTGGGCGGCACCGGCTTCGTCACCGGCGCCGGGTTGACCGGTTTGCGGATTGCGGGCCTCGTCTTCGACGGCGCCGGCCAGCCGTTCGCTGGCTCCGGCAACGCGGCCGCCCTGATGAGCCTCACCGATGTGACGGACCTGGTGGTAAGCGATTGCCGCTTCACCCGCTCGAGCGCGGGCGGTCTGGCGTTGAACCGCGCCGCGGGACGCGTCGCCGATTGCAACCTATCGGCGGTCGCGGGGGCCGCGCTCTTCAGCGAGGACGCGGTCGGCCTCGATATCGTCGGCAACCGGATCGAGGATTGCGCCAATAACGGCATCCTGGTGTGGCGCTCGCGCGAAGGCGACGACGGCACCCGCGTGCTCCACAACCGCGTCTCCAACGTCCGCGCCGAGGCCGGCGGCTCCGGCCAGAACGGCAACGGCATCAATCTGTTCCGCGCCGCCAACGTGCTGGTCCAGGGTAATCGCTTGAGCGATTGCGCCTTTTCGGCGGTGCGCGCCAACAGCGCGTCGAACTGCCGGATCCTCGCCAATTCCTGCCGGCGCATCGGCGAGGTGGCGCTTTATGCGGAGTTCGCTTTCGAGGGCGCGGTCATCGCCGAGAACGTGGTCGACGGCGCGGCGATGGGCGTCTCGGTCACCAATTTCCAGCCTCAGGGCGGGCGGCTGGCGGTGATCCAGGGCAACATCCTGCGCAACCTCGCCACGCGGCCCGACGGCAGCCGCGGCATCGGCGTCGGCGCCGAGGCCGACACGGTGATCAACGCCAATGTGGTCGAGAACGCCGCCCGCCTCGGCATCCAGCTCGGCTGGGGACCGGCGCTGCGCGACGTGGTCGCCAGCGCCAATATCGTGCGCGGCTCGCCCATCGGCATCGGCGCCTCGGTCCACCCCCAGGCCGGCGGCGCGCTGATCGCCGACAATCTGATCTCGGGCGCCCGTGACGGCGCGGTCCGGGCGATGGACCACGCGCGCCCCATCGGCCCCGATCTGGCGCGAGAGGGCGCGGCGCGCTACCCCAACCTCACGCTCCGCGGCAACCTCGCACGCTAGCGCGGCGGCGCCCAAGAGGCGTGGAGTGCCCCAAGGGCACGACAGGGACGTAAGGAAAACAAGACAAGAGGCGTGGAGTGCCCCAAGGGCACGACAGGGACGTAAAAAATGAGGCCTTGAGGCGAAGCCTCAAGAATAGCCGCGAGCGGAATAAATCCGCTAGCGCGGCGGCGGCAAGGGCAGCGGCCGGTGGATGTCGGGCCGCGACACGTAGTCGAGCTGCAGGCCCGATATGCCGGCCGCCACGTTGACGCCGCGCAGCCCCTCGACGGAGAGCGGGTTCAGCATGATCTTGTTGCCGGAAACGAGCGCGTTGGCGCCCACCCCGCGGACCGCGGCGACCTGGGCGGAGACCCCGGCGTAGCGGCCCTCGAGCGAGCCCGGCGTCATGTTGACGCCCGGCGCCAGAACCGACCAGACGATCACCCCCGACTTCAGGAAGCCGATATCGATGCCGAACTTGCTGATGCGGCCCTGGTAGTACTCGGTGCCGCCCTTGGTCGAGCTGTAGACGCATTCGAGCGAGCGGGTGGAGCCGAAGACGAAGCCGACCCCGCCCGAGACGTCGCAGCGCAACACGCCGGCCGGCGGCGCGCCCCCCGATTGCGCCTTGAGACCGGAGCCCGTCGGAGACCCCGCCGCCAACAGCGCCAAGCCCAGCGTAAGTCCCAGTGTCAGTGCCGCCGCCCGTCCGGCGCGCGGCTTGGAAAAATAGGACATCGTTCCGACTACCCCCCCTTTGTCCGGTCTTGTGTTTCGCCCCGCGCGGGGCCTTGCTTCTCCGCTCTCGGCCCGTCGCGCCGCCCCTAGCGGCCCGCATAGGTGAGCCGCAGGCTCGAGACGCCCGCCGCCGCGTTGACGCCGGAGACGCCGGTGACGCTGACCGGATTGAGCACGATCTGGTTGAGGCCGACCAGCGCGTTGTAGCCGACGCCCGCGCCGACCGCGACCTGGGCGCTTTGCCCCACATAGGTCCCGGAGATGCGGCCGGGGTCCTTGCCCCCGCTGCCCGGCGCGAACACCTGCCAGGCGAGCACCGCCGATTTGGTGACGCCGAGATCCAGGCCGATGCTGTTGATCCGGCCGCGATAGCGTTCGGAGCGGCCATGGCTCGGCTTGTAGCGGCAGGAGAGCGCCCGGGAGGATCCCAGGATGAAGCTGCCGCCGCCGGAAATCCGGCATGTCAGCATGCCGGCCCACGAGGTCGCGGGCCGCCGCGCCTGGGCGGTGTCGGCCGCGACCAGGCCGCCGATGGCTCCCGCCAGCAGCGCCGCCGCCGAAACGCGCATGAATGATCGAGCTGAAAGCCGCATTCTTACCTCCCCAGATAACTGGCCTCTTGCCGGCCGCCGGACCGCGAGGTCCTTACCGCATATAAGCCGCAGTGTGCACCAGCTATGCGGCCCCATCAATGCGCGATTGGCGCCGCGTGGAGCGCCGCCTCGAGCGCCGGCGTGGCCGCGAGCGCGCCCACCTCGATGCCCCGCCAGTTGAAAAGCCGGAAATCCCACGCCGCCCCGACCGTCTCCCGCTCGTCCGGCAGCAGTGCCGCGAGCGCCGCCGCCGCCACCGCCTCGGCGGCGCGCTTGGCGCCGTCGTCGATCTTGATGGCGACGCCGATGCCGCGATCTGGCAGTCCGATGCAATAGACGCCCTCCGCGCCCCCCTTGA
>CAYVYD010000073.1:3950-10567 GCA_964454415.1 uncultured Hyphomicrobiaceae bacterium
CCACCCGCTCGTAGCCATGCGGATCGAGACCGCGCCGGACGGCGCAGGCGAGCATCCCGGCGTGCTTGCCCGAGCAGTTGTTGTGAACCGGCCGCGGGCTTTGTCCCGCCCGCGCCAGCGCGTGCGCCTCCGCCGTCCCCAGCGGCCAATGGCTGCCGCAGGCGAGCGCCCCTTCGTCGAGGCCGGACCGGGCCAGCATCTCCTGCACCCCCTCCACATGCGCCGGCGCGCCGCTGTGGGAGGCGCAGGCGAGCGCCAGATGGCGCTGCTCCAGCCCGAAGGCGTCCGCCGCGCCGCACTCGATCAGCGGGATCGCCTGCAGCGCCTTGACCGCCGAACGCGGCGGGACCGCGCGGTCCACCTCGCCGAGGGCGGCCGTAAGCCCCTCCTCGATCGACCACACCGCCAGCGCGCCGCGGTGCAGGCTTTCCCGCCCGCCGCCGCGCCGCGCCTCGATCAGAATCGGATTGGCCGTCATCCCGGCACCCTGCTCCGCGCGCCCTGCCCGCTTGCCATACTAAAGGGCAAATCCGCCGGCGGCCCGAGCGCGATTTTCCAGCTTGACAGATCGCGCCGGATCGTGTGACTCATATTATGAGACGTTTGTCTCATTAATTGAGGCGAACAGCAGTTTCCGGCCGGCGGCAAGCGAGCCCCCGGCCCGACAGGATCCCGAGACCCCATGCTCGATCGCTATTGCGACATCTTGGAAGCGGTCGCCGCCGCGCCGACCCCCGTCACGGCAGGCGACCTGGCGCGGCTCACCGGCCTACCTCGCCCCACATCCTACCGGCTGGTGGCCGCGCTCCTCGAGCACGGCCTGCTGGAGAGCGACGACGCCGGCGGCCGCTACCGCCTGGGCCGCCGCTTGATGCGGCTGGCGGTGACCGGACGCAGCGACGCCGACATCGCCGGCGCCGTCTCGCCGCATTTGCGCAAGCTGGTCGCCAAGGCGGGCGAGGCCGCCTTCCTCTCGCGCCTGCGCGACGGCGCCATCGACCTGATCCACGTCGAGATCCCGCTCGACGCCTCCCGCGGCTTCATCCATCCGGGGCTCGGCCGCCGGCCGGTTCACGCCTGCTCCTCGGCCAAGGCAATCGCCGCCTATCTGCCCGAGAGCGTGCGCGAGAAGATGCTTACCGGCGACAACGAGCGCTTCAACGCCGCGACCATCACCGAGCGCGCGGCGGTTCTGGAGGAGCTCGCGCTCACCCGGGAGCGCGGTTACGCGGTCTGCGCCGAGGAGATCGACGAAGGGGTGGTCTCGATCGCCGTGCCGGTCGAGATCGAGCCAATCGGCGTGGTCTTCAGCCTCGGCGTGGTCGGCCCCGCCAAGCGTCTGGAGCGCGCCGCCCTCGACGCCCTGGCGCTCGATCTCAAGGCGGCGGCCCGGCAGGCAGCCAGGGCGCTTCGGCATTTCGAGAGAAACGACGAGGAGAGGGTCGAGGCCGCGGCGTCCTAGGCGAAGGGCGCGCGCCAGGATCGCGTTTCGCATTGGAGTTTTGCACCGGAGTCGGGCCGCCCGATCCATCGCGTTGCTTCTCGACGAAGAAGCGAAACCAGGGAGAGAACGCCATGATGATAAGATTGTTGTCACTGCTGTCGGCAATGATGCTGGCACTGGTGGTCTTGACGGCCCAGTTGAGCGCCGACGAGACCTGCCAATCGCCCTACATGCCCAAGATCACCGGACAGGAGCAGTTCGTCTATGTCTGGACTCTGGGCATGGAGGGGGTGGGGGATGAGTCCGACAAGCTCGTCACCATCGACGTGCGCCCGGGGTCCAAGACCTTCGGCAAGGTGATCGCCTCCCATTCGGTCGGCGGCCGCCACGAGGCCCACCACGCGGGCTTCACCGCCGACCGCCGCCACCTCTGGGCGGGCGGCCTCGACACCAATCAGATCTACATCTTCGACGTCCAAACCGATCCCTCCAAGCCGAAGCTGGAGAAGACCATCACCACCTTCGTCTCCGATTCCGGCGGCGCCGTGGGCCCCCACACCTTCTACGCGTTGCCGGGGCGGATGATGATCACCGCGCTGTCGAACGACAAGGACAATGGCGGCCGCACCGCGCTCGTCGAATACTCGAATGAAGGCAACTACGTCGCCACCCACTGGATTCCTACCGATATGGATCCCCGCGGCGCCAAGATCGAGTCCGTCGCCGACGGCTACGGCTATGACGTGCGCGCCCTGCCGCGCAAGAACGTCATGCTGTCCTCCTCCTTCACCGGCTGGTCCAACTACATGATGGACTTCGGCAAGATGCTCAAGGACGAGGAGGCGATGAAGCGCTTCGGCCAGACGGTCACCCTGTGGGACCTGCACACCCGCCAGCCCAAGCAGGTGTTCCACGTCCCCGGCGCCCCGCTCGAGATCCGCTGGGCCTGGGGCGATGACGCCGGCTACGCCTTCACCTCCGCGGCCCTCACCTCCAAGCTGTGGCTGATCGAGGAAGACGGCGAGGACAGATGGAAGGCGCAAGCCGTCGCCGATATCGGCGATCCCGCCAAGATCCCGCTTCCCGTCGACATCTCGATCGGTGCCAACGACAAGACCATGTGGATCAATACCTTCATGGACGGGACGGCGCATCTCTTCGACATCTCCGATCCCCATGCGCCCAAGCAGGTCTACCAGAAGAAGATCGGCTCCCAGGTCAACATGGTCTCCCAGAGCTGGGACGGGAAGCGGGTCTATTTCACCTCTTCCCTGCTCGCCAACTGGGACAAGAAGGGCGAGGAGAACGACCAGTTCCTCAAGGCCTATAGCTGGGACGGCAAGGAGCTGAAGGAGCAATTCGCCATCGACTTCGTCAAGGAAGGCTTGGGCCGGGCGCACATCATGCGCTTCGGTTCGAACGAGCTCTACTCCAGCTAGGGCTCCAACGTCGCGGCGGGAGGGCTCCGGCCCTCCCTCCGTTCCTTCCGGCGGACGCCATGAGTAAAAGCGCCAGAAGACCCTCCCTCGCGGCCGCGGCGGTTTTCGCCGCCGTGGCCGCACTCTTTGTCGTTGTCGCCCTGGCCGTCCTCTCGTCCGCAGGCGACCAGCCCGGCGGCCGCGTCGCCACCCCCGCGCCCGCCAGCCCCGGCGACGCCCAGCGTCTCTCGGTGCTGTTTCCCCGCACGCCCGACTTCGACTTCGAGGCGCCCCAACCCGGCGGCTACCGGCTTCCGGTGATCAAGCAGGCCGCCGACGGCCCCGTGCTCGACCATCTGGGCCGCGCCACCACGCTGCACCGCGAATTCGCCGGCAAGATCGCGCTTCTGAGCTTCATCTACACCCGTTGCCCCGACCCCAAGGGCTGCCCGCTCGCCACCGGCCGGCTGTTCGACATCTTCGACGTCAGCGCCGAGTCCCCCTTGCTCGCCCGCAACGTCAAGCTCGTCACCTTGAGCTTCGATCCCCGCCGCGACACGCCGGAAACCATGCGCGACTACGGCCAATCGGTGCTCGAGGACGAGGACCGCGCCGCCAAGATGGAGTGGGCCTTCCTGACCACCGCGTCCGGAGCAGAGCTCAGCCCCATTCTCGATGCCTACGGCCAGGCCATCGGCATCGCCGGCGACCCCGAAACCATCAAGCACGTGCTGCGCGTCTATTTGATTGACCGCCGGGGCCGCGTTCGCAATGTCTACGGGCTGGGATTCCTCGACCCCCGCCTCCTGCTCGCCGACGTCGAAACGCTGCTGATGGAGGAAGCGCGGAACAAGGGGAGCTGACGCCGATGCCGCGCGCCGCCGCCTTCGCCCTGCTCGCCGCCATGGCCTTGCTCGCGCTCGCCGTCGCGCCTGACGCCCGCGAACGGGACTGGACCGCCCGGGCGCTGGCGCGCGCGCTTGCCCCGCCCTTGGGCCTTCCCGCCGTCTCCCATCCCGCCGCCAACCCGCCCAGCGCCGCCAAGATCGCGCTCGGCCGCAAGCTCTTCTTCGACCGCCGCCTCTCCCGCAACGACACCATGTCGTGCGCCATGTGCCACGTCCCCGAGCAGGGCTTCTCGAGCAACGAGCTCGCCACGCCGGTCGGCGTCGAGGGCCGCAGCGTGCGCCGCAACGCGCCCACCCTCTTCAACGTCGCCTATGTGGAGGCGCTGTTCCACGACGGCCGCGATCCCGCGCTGGAGACCCAATACGTCACCCCGCTAACCGCCTTCAACGAGATGGCCAATCCTTCGCTGGGCTACGTCGTCGGCAAGATCGCTGGCCTCGAGGACTACCCGCCCCTGTTCGAGGCGGCCTTCGGCGCCGGCCCCTCGCCCGGCCGCATCGGCCAGGCCCTCGCCGCCTATCAGCGCACCCTGCTCTCGGGCGGCTCCCCCTTCGACCGCTGGAGATATGGCGGCGAGGCCGGCGCCCTGACGCCGCGCGAAAGGGAAGGCTTCGCGCTCTTCACCGGCAAGGCGGGCTGCGTCTCCTGCCATGGCATCGGCGAGCGCGCGGCCCTCTTCAGCGACGGCGCCTTCCACGACACCGGCTATGGCTGGGAGCGCGAGCAGCAGCGCCAAGGTAAAGGCGGCATGGTCGAGGTCGAGATCGCGCCGGGCGTCACCACCAGGATCCCGCAATCGGTGGTGCGCTCGGTGGGCGCCCCCCCGCCCGCCGATCTCGGCCGCTACGAGGTGACGCGCGACCCCGCCGACCGCTGGCGCTTCCGCACGCCGAGCCTGCGCAACGTGGCGTTGACCGCCCCCTACATGCACGACGGCAAGCTGCGGCGGCTGGAGGACGTCGTCGCCTTCTACAACGCGGGCGGCGTCCCCCATGAGGGGCTCGACCCCGCCATCCGCCCGCTCGGGCTCGACACCCGCGAAGTCGTCGCTCTCGTCGCCTTCCTGAAGAGCCTCACCGGAGCCAACGTGAACGAGCTCGTCGCCGAGGCGCGCGCCGCGCCCCCCGACAATCGGCGCTGAGGCACGCCCTCGCGCTGGCTTCGAAATTGCCGTCGAAAGCCCAAATGGCTAGTGTTGCGGCCGGAACCGTCGATCGCGAAACACGCCGGGCAAAGGGGGGAATGAATCTCATGCCGCACGACCCAAGGCTCGTCCCCGACGAGGCCAAGATCGAAGAGCTCAAGAGCGCCATTCCCGACTGGATCCGGCGCCTCGATCGGCCGAAGACGCCCTGTGTCATGCCGGCCTTCGGGCCATTGCAAGGCATCCGCGCGGTCGGCACCGGCCAGCTCATCGCCCAGCCCTATATCGGCACCAAGCTCGCCGAGTTCGGCGCCGAGGTGATTCACGCCGAGAAGCCGGGCGGCGACGTGTTCCGCTTCACCGCGCCGCAGCTTACCCGCGGGCCGCGCCCGCATGGCTGCGACGAGGCCGAAGGCATGAAGAACAAGCTGTCCTTCGGCCTCGACTTCAAGAGGACGCGCGGCATCGAGCTGTTGATGGCGTTGTGGAAGATTTCCGACGTCTGGATGGAATCCTCGATGCCCGGCACACTGGAGCGCAACGGCATCTCCAACGAGCTGGCGCTCGCGGTCAATCCGAGCCTCGTGATCGTGCGGGTCAGCACCTATGGGCAGTACGGCAAGCAGGAGTATCTCGGCCGCGCCGGCTACGACGCGATCGCCCAGGCCTATGGCGGCATGATGAACCTGACGGGCGATCCCTCCGGCCCGCCGCAGCGCGCCAAGACCTATACCGGCGACTACATCACCGCGCTCACCGGCTGGGCGGCGACCATGATGGCGCTGTGGGAGGTCAAGAAGAGCGGCCGCGGCCAGGTGGTCGACGTGGCGCAATATGAGGCGGTGGCGCAGACCAACGGCAACACGCTGCCGCTCTATACCGGCGAGGGCCAGGTCTACGGCCATACCGGTAATCAGCCGCCCGGCTTCCAGCCCTACGACACCTTCAAATGCAGCGATGGCTGGGTCTATGTCGCCGCCGTCGGCGGCGCGATCTACGACCGGGTGCCGAGGTTCCTCGGCCTCGATCCGGAGGAATACAGCTACGAAGAATGCTCGAAGGACGCCGCCGCGGTGAGCTCCGAGAGGGGGCGCGAGCTCGACCGGCGGCTGCGCGACTATTGCGCCAATCATACCGCCCTCGAGGTTGAAACGGAGCTCAATACGGCGAAGATCGGCTGTTCGCGCGTCTTCAACGTGGCCGACCAATGCAACGACGAGCACTATGCCGAGCGCGAGATGACGGTGCCCGTGCTCGACCGCCAGTCCGGCGTGCCGGTCCGGGTGTTCGGCGTGGTGCCGAAGATGTCGATGACGCCGGGACGCATCTGGCGCGGCGCACCATCGATCGGCGAGGACACCACCGACATCCTCGCGACGATGCTCTCCCTCTCGCAGGACGAGATCGAGGGTCTCTATGCGGACGGCGTCGTGCACCGCACCGAGCCCTACGAGACGCCGCAGGCCGAAGCCGCCAATCCCTGACCGGCGCGCCCGCGCAGGCCCCTGAGCAAAGCGAAGGCAACAGCCGTGAGCGAGATGACGAGCTGGCTGTGCTGGCGGTCTGCGGCGAACTGCCGTCCCGCGCGTCAAAATCCCTGATTCGCGGGAAAATACAGGGAATATCCTGCGAAGCGGTCGTCATATGGGTCGTCACGGCAGCACAACGAACTGAAACCTTGTCGATTTTCGCGTTGATTGCC
>CAYVYD010000074.1:0-10142 GCA_964454415.1 uncultured Hyphomicrobiaceae bacterium
TATATGATAAACCTAATTACAACTAATAATGATTTTCAGCATTGTAATTTAACTGTTTGACCACGATATATTTAGCAACACCAAATTATTGCCCCCAACGGTTAGGTTTTTCACATGTCTTCCTTCAAGAAATTTTCTAAGACTCATACTGCGTCGAGCAAGGACGGCAGCGGCGGCAAGCGCAAAGACGCGCCGACAGCTGAAAGCGTGCCGAAGCCCGATGAACCGGCCACGCCGCCGAACAAGGCGCTCGCCAAAGATATGGCGAGGTACGGCATCACCCGGGTTCCCGTCGATTATTACCACTATGGCGCCTTTCGCTACACGAGCCTGGAGGACGCCATCGCGGAAGCGAAACGAGCGAGCCAACGCTAACCGCTCTGGTCGGTACTTGCCGACAATGTGGATCAAGGCGAAGACCTCTAACCAGGAGCAACGCAATGCAAGTTTCAACACAGGTTATATCAGGAACCAGGACGGCAACCGCCTTGATCGCCCTTGTCTTTCTGACCGCGATTATTGTCGGCCTGATTTAGGGCAACGCATCAAGCAATAGGAATTCTCCGATGACCACCCGCACAAGCAAGAGGACGATGACCTTTGGACGGCCTTTCACCCTCAAGGGCATAGATGAAGTGCTGCCGGCAGGCGTCTATACCGTGGAAACGGAAGAGGCGTCTCTGGAGACCATGTCATTCCCCGCCTGGCGCAGGTTATCGACTTTTCTCCATTTGCATGCAAAGCCCCGCAGCAATGTGGTTGCGCGGCTATTGGAGATCGATCCGAATGAACTCGATGCGGCGCTGGAGCGTGACCGGGCACCCGCAGGACTGCCGGCCGGTGGGGACTCTCATAAAAAGAAGTCAGCAACGAAGCAGCGCCATGCGTCCGCCGACCGTCAAGCCATCGAGCGGGGCGAAGACGAAGGGATGAGGATTCATCCAATCTAGGGCTTGCCCGCAGCACGAAAAGGAAGCGTGCCGCCAGCGATTTCACCCATTAGCCTAACACAAATTGACCGAGCCTGGATCGGGCCGCGCTCACGAAAGGTATTTCTCATGTCACACAGGAACAATGACGGCGGCGCTGGCGGACCATGGGGCCGCGGCACTCCGTCCGGTCTCGACTTTGAGGACCTGGTCCGCCGGGGGCAGGAGCAACTCAAACAGCTCATGCCAAGCGGCAGCCCGCGTGGCGTGATCGTCCTTGCCGTTCTCGCACTGCTTGGCCTGGGCGTGTGGTCGGCCTTTTACACGGTACCGAGCGATTCTGTCGCCGTCGCGCAGCGTTTCACGACCTGAACGGCGGAGGAAACTGATCAAGGCGATCATCAGCCGGATCCGGATTCAGCCGGGTCGGCTGATCATGGATGTAAACCGGGCAGGACTCACCGACCTCGTCACCGGCGGCGACGGGAGATTTTTACTCTCCTCGTCTGTTCCCGAGGACCTGTCCGTCGAGGTGCCGTTAGCGATCAAACGCCGCGGCGTCGAAGCCAAACTTGTCCTCACTCAAGGAGCACGCCATGAGCCGGACGAGGCGCTCATCATGCTGATCGCCAATCTCATCGAAAATGCCGTCAAGTATGGGGGGCATACGCAGGTCACACTTCGGTTTGCGCCAGGTACCAGACCAGCCCGGGATCCAAATCTCCCGAGCGAGTGCTCATGGGCACGCCTGCCGTCGGCGTAAAGCCCATGCTGGTGTCGATACTTTTGCCGCCGCGAACCGCTGCAAGGCTCGCCCCGTTTCCGAGATGACATAGGATCACACGTCCTTGCGCGGCCTCGGTACCGGCCACGCGAACGAGTTCTTCCACGAGAAACGCGTAGGACAGGCCATGAAATCCGTAGCGCTCAACGCCCAGTTCCGCGAAGCGCCGGGGAATAGGCAAGATTCTGGCGACCCGAGGCATATTGCGGTGAAAGGCCGTGTCAAAGCACGCCACCTGCGGCAGGCTCGGCAGGCGCTCGCTAATCAGATCGATCAAATCGATTTCGGAAGGCAAATGCTCCGGAGAGTACGCGCTGATGCGGCGCAATTCATCGAGCATTTCTGCAGTGATCCGATGCGGCTCCATGTAGTTGGCACCGCCGTTCACAATGCGATGCCCCACCGCTCTGATCGAAGAGAGACCGATCCGCTCGTCGAGCCAATCGAATAGGAATTTTGCCGCCGAGCGGTGATCGAAGTCGTCGATGCCGCGGCTGTCGCATTGATTCCGAAAAGGGTCATTGAAGGCGAAGCTGGTCCCGCGCAAGCCGATGCGGTCGATTTTGCCGTGCAACCCTCGCATTGGCGGGGCGCCCATCCGATAAAGCGCGAACTTGATGCTCGACGAACCACCATTCAGCGTCAGCACGCAGGTCTGCTCTTGCGTCACGAGATGATGGCTCCCTGGTTCAGCCGCGCTCTTTTCAGCGCCGCGGATCGCGGCACGACCTTGAGTATGAGTGTCGCCATCGGGAATGCGGGGACGCCCGCCGTGCGCCCGGCGTTAACCGACATGCAGCCAGCTTTTTCATCCGCGAAATCGCGTCCAATGGTGATCCGACTAAAATCCAAACTCTCCCAGCTAACTCAATGCGTTATGTCACTCTTGGGCCGGCTAGGAATTGCGCGTGATTTTGCACGTTTCTCCTTGGGAATGTCCTCGCTGCCCCGAGGATCCTCGGTTCGAGCAGGGCGGATCAGAACGCGCACCTGACGCGCCGTTCCGTCGGTCGGGAACGCCACCGTCTTTCCGACCCGGCGCTTCCCATCGATGGTGATCGTCACGTCGCCCGCTCCGAGGCCATCGGGATCCTCGACGTGGATGATCAAGGCGCCGGATGGACGCGTGAGGCGCGCCTCGAAGTTTTTCCATGCCTTCGGCAGGCAAGGAGAGATCAGCAGATCGCCCCCCATCAACCGCAGGCCCAATATGTGCTCAACCGCGAGGCGCCAGGTCCAGGCCGCTGCTCCCGTGTACCAACTCCACCCCCCGCGGCCGACATGCGGGGCGTTCCCCGCGATATCGGCGGCAAGCACATAAGGCTCTATCCGATAGAGCTCGGCGTCATTTCGATTACGAGAGTGTGTAACGGGATTGATTCCGTCGAACACTTCCTTGGCCCGTTCCCCCTCGCCCAGACGCGCGAAAGCGATGCCAAGCCAGGCCGCGGCATGGGAATATTGGCCGCCATTTTCCCGGATGCCCGGCGGATAGGCCTTAATATAGCCGGGCTCTCGCGGCGTCGTGTCGAAAGCTGGCCAAAGCAATCGCACCAGCCGATCGTCCTCACCGATCAGGTGGTGCGCGGCCGCGGCCATAGCCTGTTGGACGCGTTTGGGATCACCGGCTTCCGACAGCACGGCCCAAGACTGCGCTATGGAATCGATTTGGCACTCGTCATTGGTTGCGGACCCCCACGGGCGGTCATCGTCGTCAATGGCGCGCAGATACCACTCGCCATCCCATCCGGATTCCTCGACCGCATGCTGCAGGTCCAACGCCCGCTTGGTCCAACGCTCGACAAGATCGTTGCGGTCCTGGCGCTCGCACAGGCCGACGAAGCCCTTGATCGTGGCGATCATGAACCAAGCCAGCCAGAGGCTTTCGCCGCGGCCATGCTCTCCGACGCGGTCCATGCCGTCATTCCAATCACCCGATCCCATCAGCGGCAAGCCGTGCGCTCCCAGATTGAAGCCGCGATCGAGCGCTCTTTCGCAATGCTCGAAAATCGACCGCCGAAAGCTTGTTCTGTCGAACCGCGCATAACGGTCCTTCTCATCCGCGGAGAGCGGCGCCGCGCGCAGAAATGGCGCTGTTTCCGACAGGATCGTGTCGTCACCGGTCGCCATGACATAGGTGCTTGCGGCAAAGGGCAACCAGAGCAGATCGTCGGAGCAGCGCGTTCGCACACCTCGATCCAGCGGTGGATGCCACCAGTGCAGAACGTCGCCTTCCTCGAACTGGCGTGCGGCTGCGGTCAGGATATGCCGCCGCGCACGGGCCGGATCGGCGTGGAGAAGCGCCAGCACATCCTGAAGCTGGTCGCGGAAGCCGACGGCCCCGCCCGCCTGGTAGAAACCAGCGCGCGCAAGCACACGGGAACTCATCGTTTGATAAAGCAGCCAACGATTGACCATGATGTCGAACGCCGCATCGGGCGTTTTGACGCGAACGGCGCCCAGGCGATCGTTCCAGGCTTGCCGTTGCGCGTCGAGCGCACGTTCCACCAGCTCTCGCCTCTGCCACCGCTTGGCCAACTTGCGCGCGTGGGCTCGGTTGTCGCCCTGGCCGAGGATGAAGACAACCTCGCCCGTCTCGCCCGCACCGATATCAAGGTGGACCTGGAAAGCCGCGCAGCATTCGGTCGCCGACTGCAAACGCCCCCCTAGATCCCGTCTCAGCAAGGCTTCCGGCCTGCGTGCATCGCCGCGGCGGCCGAAAAATTCCGACCGCGATGTGGTCAGGCTGTGTGGCGGTAGGGTACTGGTCAGGAACGCCACGCGGTCGCCAAATTCGGTGATCCAGCGATTGCTTGCCAAGATCGCGTGCGCACCGGCGTCATAGTCGGCCACCAAAAGGGGATTGGGTTGCCCCGCCACCGGCCCCAGCAGCCATTCGGCATAGTAGGTCGCGGTGATTCTACGTGGTCGCGATTGGAGATCGCGGATGCGCAGGCGCACGATCTTCACGGGATCGTCGCCGGACACCAAGGTAAGGAGTTCCTGCTCCAGGCCCTCGCTCGATTTCTCCCAGATCGTGTAGCCGGCACCATGGCGGACCCGGCATGGGCTTCCGTTGCCCGCGGGCTGGGGCGTCGGCGTCCACAGTCGTGCGCTCTCCTCATCGCGCAAATAGAGCGCTTCGGTCTGAGGGTCGGCGACCGGGTCGTTGCTCCAGGGGGTCAGCCGATTCTCGCCACTGTTGACCGCCCAAGTCCAGCCCAACCCGGCTTCCGTGACGATCGAGCCGAAGCCCTCGTTTGCAAGCACATTCGACCAAGGGGCGGGGGGCGGGTCGTCCGGCTCGAGATGGACCACATACTCAGTCCCCTCCGGACTGAACCCGCCAAAGCCGTTATCGAACAAGAGGTCGTCCGTTCGCGACGGGGCCGGGACGGCTTCCTCGATTTGATCAAAGGAACCCGTCGGTTCGAACCGTGGGCCTTCTATGGCCGGCACATTGAGCCGCGTAAGCTGTTGGCGGAGCGATCCTGCCATATCGTCGAGAACGACATGGGCCGCGGCTTCGACAAGCAAGGCGCGACCAGCACCGGCTTGGTCGGCCAGAACCAAGTGGATTCCCCCGTTGCGGCCCAACAACTCCTGCGCACCCGCATCGCGCAGAACCTCGATCAGCCGTTCGCGTACGGGTTCCACATAGCCGGAAATGCCGGTATAGAGGACGACAAGCTCCACCGTGATTCCGTGCCGCCGCCAAAGCTGGTACGCGGCCACAAGAATGCGGAGCAGCTCGGTTCCCTGTGCTTCGCTTATACGCAGCGCGAGGATCGGATGATCGCCGGAAATGCCAAGGGACCAGAGATCCGGCTGGCCGAGGCGGTTGGCGGCGATCATCGCCGGTGTGGTCCGCAAGGCCGGCTGAGGCCGCAGCACAGCGGAAAGCAGAGCCTGTACCTCCGACAGACGGCCCGGTTCCAAACCCAGCCGATGAACTTCGCGGGCGGCCTCCGTCGCCGCATCGCTCGATGCCCAGTCGAGCGAAGAGAGGGTCGTATAGCGTTCCGCGATCTCCAATGCTGACTCTCGGGAACCCGCGGCAATGGTCACGAAAGCGAATTCGCGCCGTCCGTAGGGTTCGAGATCGAGGCCGACCTGCAGCGCCATCACCGGATCCAATGTCCAGCCGAGGCCCCCCGACAGGCCTTTCTGCAGCAAAGCAGCGGGACGCCCTGCATGCCCGTAACGTCCAAGGAACGCCCGCCGGTCGGTTTCGAAGCCGGCAATGTCGAGCCCCGCATTATCGGCCACCACGCGATGAAGCATCACCGGCGGACGCTCATCCAGGCTGCGTGGACGACGCATGAAGAGCAGTCCCTTCATTGCCGGTAGATATTCGCTGCCCACGAAAAGCTTGCTGAAGGCCGGGTGGCGTTCGTGATCGCGCGGGCGCCCCAGCACTACTTCCGCATAACTGGTCACGGCAAGCCGCCGTGTCCGATCGGATTCGTTGACGATCGTGATGCGGCGAAGCTCCAGGTCATCGCCGGGCGGGATACCTACCGCCATGCTGACGGCGATGCCATGATCGCGGCGATGGAATTCTACCTGATGCTGGTGAAAGACGACGCGTGTGTCTTCGGCCATGCCCAGCGGTTCGCGGCCCATCGACCAGAGACGGCCGTCGTCCTTGTCGTGCAGATAGAGCCAGGGATCATCCGTGTCCCGGCTGACGTCTCCCCTACGACGGGTCAGTGCATTCTGGTGCCACGAGAGGCCTCCGCCACCCACTGTCGTGATAAAAGTCGTGAGACGCCCGTTGCTCAGCGCATGCAGTTGCGTATGTCCGCCGAAGCGGCGTGGGTTCCACGGATGCAACCCGGGAATCGTCCCCTCGCGCGGCGTACGAACTTCGAATACCTCGTCGCGGGTGAGTTCGGGCGGGAGTTCCCAGGGCACACGCTCGTTGAGCAACAGGTCGATGGTCTGGATATGCGGGTCTGCATGAAACCACTCGACCAGCATGTCAGAGCAGAGTGCATTGCCCAGGGCGGCAAGGCTCATTCCGTGGTGATGGGCCATATAGGAGCGCACCACCGAAAACCGTTCCCCGACCGGTACCCGATCCGGCGTGAAGTCGGCTGCTTCGTAAAAGCCGTAGCGTCCCACCAGCCCCAGGCTCGCCAACAGCTCCAGATTCCGCAATGCCGCACCGGCCCTGACGGAAAGTGCCAATATCGTGGCGTAGGGCGCCACGACCAGATCACGCGATAGACCGCGGCGCACGCCGAGGTCGGGAATGCCGAAGGCACGATAGCGATAGCGCCTTTCGGGATCCTGGGACGCAAAGCCCGATTCCGAAATGCCCCATGGAATGCCATGAGCGCGACCATACTCCCGATGGAGGTCGACCGCCGTTCTATTGCTCTGCCCGAGCAGCGTAGACGGATCGCTTCGCAACAGGAGTGTTGGCATCAAATATTCGAACATCGACCCGTTCCACGAAACGAGCGAAAGGCCCGAAGCCTTCTTGGTGATCGGTCGTCCGAGGAAGAACCAATGTTCGGGAGCGACATCTCCCTTCGAGATCGCGAAAAAACTCGCCAGCCGAGCTTCCGTGGCCAGCAGATCGTAGTGGTGCGGATCGATCCGGCCCGCACTCACGTTATAACCGATATGGAACAACCGCGTGCTCTTGTCGAAGAGCACGCGGAAGTCCATGCCATACGCCCAAGCGGCCGACCTGGTTGCAATCTCCCGCAAAAGATCATGCAGGTCCTGGTGTGCCTCTTCGGTCTGCGCTAGGGCCCGCTCGATTTCCTCGGCCCACTCCTTGGCGCCGATGCCGGCCTTGGATGCGGCAAGCTCCGCCAGCACGGCGCGCGCCTCCCGACATCCCGTCTTCACCGCCTGAAAGGTGAGGTTCGCTGCAAGACACCCTGCAATTCGCCGGGCCCAGTCCTCGCAACCGGCAGGGGGCCGCGCGATGAGTGAGCGCCACGGGAGCAGCGCCTGGACATCGCGCCGCATGCTGGCGAGATGATGGTGCGTGCGCTCAAGCCAGATCTGGATTTCTCGCAAGCCCTCCGTCAGGGCTGCTTCGTTTTTCTCGATCGATTGACGGACGGAGGCCTCGAGTCGCGGATACTGGTGCTCGCACAGCCTATCCAGCAGGAGGCCCCAGCGGTCGGCATCATCCCGCCCCCTTAGCGCATCCTCCTCCATTTCCCTCAGTATCTTTTGGCACTCGTCATCGAAATCGATCGAGCTCAGCGCGAGCGAATCTGAAAGCAGATGGAGACCGTCGCACAGACCGTCCCACATCTCGGGGCGCAGCGCTTGCCCCCGCATGGCTTCGCGGCAAGCTTCCTTCACCACGATTAGACTGACGGCTAGGTTTCCGCTGTCGACCGTCGACACGTAGCGCGGCTCCAGGGACTTCAGGAGCCGCGTGTCGTACCAGTTGAGAAGATGTCCCCGGTAACGCTCGAGGCGATCCAGCGAGTCCAGCGCGTTGCACATGCGCGTCGTGAAGTCGGCCGGCCCGATATATCCAAGTTTCCACGCAGTCAGAGATGACAGAAACATCATGCCAATATTAGTTGGCGATGTTCTATTGGCGATCTCCTCCTGTGGGACCTCCTGATAATTGTCTGGAGGAAGCCAATTATCCTCCGGTCTAACGAAGGTTTCAAAAAAGAGCCAGGTGCGGCGCGCAATGCGGCGCAGAAAAACGCGGTCTTCCCGGGCGACGCCGTCTACGGGCGGCGGTCGGGGGCGACTGACGCGAACCGCGATTTCCGGCGCCAGAAACCACAGGATGACGAGCGGGGCAGCCGACGCGAGCGCTGCCGAATTGGAAAGTGCGAGCCCGACCGTCACAAGAAGCGCTACGGCAGGCGATGACCACATATCTCGCCAGGCTGCGGTTCGTTGATCCGCGGCGGCGAACCGGGCGGCCATATGGGCCGCGGAGGTCCACTCCAGGAGATGGCGCCCCGATCCCAATCGCCACAGCGAACGGCCGATGGCACTCATTGCAAGTGCCGCGTCATTGACCAGAAAACTCACGGCCAACGCCCAGCGTCCAACGTGATCGACCAAGCGCCGCAGGGTACTTTGCACAACACCCCGGCGGCGCCCGCGCGCGAGCCCCATGACCAGATCGGTGAACAAATAAGCGCCCGGCGCTACGACGGTCAGGATCGTCCAGACCCACGGATTGCCAGGCAGTAGGAACCAACCGGCGAGCGCAAGCGCGACCAAGCTGATCAGCACGAGGCTGCGGCGCAGATTATCGAGAATCTTCCAGCGATCGAGGAATGACAATCGGTTCGGGAGTCTCCGCCCGTCCCGGCCGGGCACGCTTCTCCCAAGCCAGGGCAGAAGCTGCCAGTCGCCGCGCATCCAACGGTGCCAGCGCCGCGCATAATCGAGATATCCCGACGGGAAACCCTCGTAGATAATGATGTCGCTCGCCAAGGCAACGCGCCCATGCAGCCCTTCGAACAAATCGTGGCTTACGAGGCTGTTTTCCGGAATGCGGCCTTCGAGGCTTTTCTCGAACGACGCGACCTCGTAAATTCCCTTGCCGGCGAAGATGCCCGTCCCAAAGAGATCCTGGTAGACGTCCGAAACCGCCCGCGAATAGATATCGATCGCCGCATCGCCCGCGTAGAGGCGCGTGAACAAGGATCTGCCCGTATTCTCCGGCGCGATCTCGATGCGCGGCTGCACGATCGTATAGCCGGAGAGAACCCGACCGCTTGCGCCGTCAAAACTCGCTCTGTTGAGCGGATGCGCCAGGGTTCCAACCAGGCGGTTCACCGACCCGGGCGGCAGCCGCGTATCCGCATCGGCCGTCACCACGAACCGGATGTTCCGCAGCGCCTCTGCGTTTCCCGTAACGAGCGAGAACCCGCTCCGGTCGCCATGTAGAACGAATGCATTGAACTGCTCCAGCTTTCCCCGCTTGCGCTCCCATCCCATCCAGCATTCCTCGGATGGATTGAAGCGGCGCGGCCGATGCAGCAGGTGGAACGGACCATTTCCCGAACTGTCACCATAGCGGTCGTTGAGCGTTCCCATTCCGTCGACGAGAGCTCCCTCCACAGCATCGTCTCCGGGCATCACGGCGGCGGAGCCGTCGGCATGATCGCTCAGGAGAACGAACTGCAACGTCGGATCGGGATTCGACAGTCGATGGCTTTCGAGCCGCTGGACGAGTTCGCCTACCTCCAACGGGCGTGCCACAAGAACCGGCACGACAACCGCCGTACGAAAATCGGGTGGAATCGCGTCCTTGAAGTCGAGCTTGGGCAGCGTCCTTGGCGGAACGAGCAGCGTCACGACCCAGTTGACGAGCGTCACACTTAGAATGGAGGCCGGCAGCGTAGTAAAGGCGACCCCGATCAGCCAGGATGAGATCGTCGCATCGACGGCGCTCGACTGACTCAGCAACTGATTGAGGA
>CAYVYD010000074.1:10152-10495 GCA_964454415.1 uncultured Hyphomicrobiaceae bacterium
CCGCCAGGCAGAGCGCGGCGCCATAAATCGCCCCCGCATGTCGAAACAGTGTCCGGCCCAGCGAGACCAGACGTATGGGGCGGGATCCGATCGCCTTCTCGAAGGCGACTCGTCCATCTCCGACAAGCCAATAGCCAACATGGTTTCGCGATTGATCTGCGGCTTTCGCTTGACATCGCGCGAGCAACTCTTCCGCAACCAGCCATTCGGCTTTTCGGCTGCGAAGGGCCAGACTCTCGACGACATGCCGGTACGAGTCACGCGTGTCGAAATCCATCTGGGGGTAGACGCCGCCAGGATCGCGCTGGAGAATCTTCTCGACCCGACTCGTGCGATCGAAAAA
>CAYVYD010000075.1:0-10305 GCA_964454415.1 uncultured Hyphomicrobiaceae bacterium
CGTGGCGCGGCGTGCAGACGAAGCCGAAATAGTTCTGCCAGCCCATCGGCGTCACCATGTGCTTGGGCGCGATGTCGATGGCGCCGTCGGTCTCGCGGGTGCCGATCAGCACCAGCGGCGCCACGGTGAAGAAGCGGTCCCAGATGGGATCGCGCGTGTCGATGGTCACGATCGAATCCGGCTTCGGCATGGGCGGGCTCCCGGTCTCGGCGGCCTTGGGTCCTGCCGTCGAGGTTAACCCGTTCGCCGGACGTCCTCCATCCGCAATTGCCCCGACCGGGCGAAGCGCATAAGGTCGCCCTGCCCCAGACCAGCCCGCGCAGATCCGATGTCTTCAGCCAAGCCAGACCCGGTGGCAATCGCCCAGAGCCTGATCCGCTGCCCGAGCGTGACACCCGCCGAGGCCGGCGCGCTCGACCTGCTGGAGGGACTGCTCGGACCGGCCGGCTTCACCTGCCACAGGCTCCCCTTCAGCGCGGCCGGCACGCCGGACGTCGACAACCTCTATGCGCGGATCGGCAAGGGAAAGCCTCATCTCTGCTTCGCCGGGCATTGCGACGTGGTGCCGCCCGGCGACGAGGCGCGCTGGCGCCATCCCCCCTTCGCCGCCGCGATCGAGGGTGGCCAGCTCTATGGCCGCGGCGCCAGCGACATGAAGGGCGCGATCGCCGCCTTCGCCGCCGCCGCGCTCGCCTATCTGGCGGAGGCTAAGGGGGGGCTGAAGGGCTCGATCAGCCTGCTCGTCACCGGCGACGAGGAGGGCCCGGCCGTCAACGGCACCGCCAAGGCGCTCGCCTGGCTGAAGCGTCAGGGCGAGACCCCCGACCACTGCCTGGTGGGCGAACCCTCCAACGCGGAGAAGCTGGGCGAGGCCATCAAGATCGGCCGGCGCGGCAGCCTCAACGCGGCGCTCACCGTCACCGGCAGGCAGGGCCACGTCGCCTATCCCGACATCGCCAATAACCCGATTCCGGGCCTGCTGGCGGCGCTTTCCCGCCTCCAGGCGCTCAAGCTCGACGAGGGCACCGCCTATTTCATGCCCTCGAACCTGGAGATCACCGGCCTCGAGCCCGCCAACGCCGCGACCAACGTGATTCCGGCGGAAGCACGGGCCCGCTTCAACGTCCGCTTCAACGAGCGCCACAGCTCCGAGCACCTCAAGGTGATGCTGCGCGAGACCATCGCCGAGGTGCTGGAGGGGAGCCGCCTCGACCACACGATCGACTTCGAGGTCTCCGGCGAAAGCTTCATGACCGAGCCCGGAGAGCTGGTCGACATCCTGATCGAGGCAGTCGAGGAGGTCACCGGCTGGAAGCCGGAGCTCTCGACCGGCGGCGGGACGTCGGACGCCCGCTTCATCAAGGATTATTGCCCGGTGATCGAGTTCGGCCTCACCACCGCGACGATCCACCAGGTGGACGAGCGGGTGGCGCTCGCCGACCTCGAGGCGCTGACCCAGATCTACCGCGGTTTCATCGCCCGCTATTTCAATGCCTTCGCCTGAGCGGGCGGGCGCCTATTCGGGCGGCTCGAAGGGCACCGAGGCGTGGTCGACGACGTAGAGCCACTTGCCGCCCGTCTTCTTCGACAAATCCATGAAGCGGCCCTCGAGGGTGATCTCCTCCGCGCCCTCTTGCTTCGGCGTGAAGGTAACGCTCCACAGACCCCAGGCGACCCGGCTCGCATCGTCGCCGCTGTGGCCCTCCTCCATGATCTTGACGTCGTGGATGGCGTTGTCGGTGAGGAACGGCTCCCAGGCGGCGCGGATCGCATCGCGGCCGCGGGCAACCTTCTCGCCGACGGGATAGAGCACCGCGTCCTCGGCATAGAGCGCGGCGAGTGCTGCGGCGTCGGCCGCCTTGACCGCCGCCATGAAGCCCCGCTGCAGGGCCTCCGGCGTCTCCTGGGCATGGAGTGGCAGCGTCAGGAACGCATAGAGCGCCAAGGCGCTAAGGACTGGTCTCATGATCGCTCTCCTCGAATCGGTTCTAGAGCCTTTCCTCTTCATACGGAACCGTTCTGACGGGCGCATGGGTTTCCGATTGGCGGGAGTCCGGCGCCAATCGCGAAACAGAGTTGACCCCCTATGAAGAGGCAAGGCTCTAAAGGCCCTCGGCAAAGAACAGGCTGCCCCGCGACCCCGCCAGCCGCAGGCCGATGATCGACTGATATTCGGGCGACTCGTACCAGGCCAGCGCCTGCTCCATGTCTGGGAACTTGATGACGACGACGCGGGAGGGGCGGAAATCGCCCTCCTTGTAGACGACCTTGCCGCCGAGGGCGAGATCGTCGGGGCCGGGCGCCAGAAGTTCGGCGCCATAGGGCCCGAGGGTGGCGCCGGCCGCCGCCACATATTGCTCCATGGAGTCCTTATCGGTGACGTCGTTTCCTGCGATCAGATAGGCGGCCACGGGCTTCTCCTCCTTGGGGATTGGGCCGGTCCCGGGGCGCGGCCACAGGCCTGCCGCCGCGGGCCGAAGGCCCTATATTGTGATCAAGCAGCCGCAGCCTAACCCTTGGGCGGAAGCATGAAAAGCCGTGCTCCCGCGGCGGGCGGGAAGGAGAAGGGGCGAGGAACCGGCGCCATGTACCGCATCGGCGAAAGGCTCAGCGTCGAGGACCGGATGCAGAAGGGCTACGTCTACGAGCTCGCCGCCCCCATGGGCGGCGGCTTCGACCCCGGTTTCACGCCGCGCTTCCCGCCCAAGGAGATGCTGGCGCTCGGCGTCTTCGAGGGCAAATACATCAACGACTGCCGGGGCGAGCTCCCCGCAGACTGGTGTGCGGGCGCCAGACTGAGCGATACCCCGGACCCCGCGCTCAACCGCTTCGGCGTCAAGCGCCGGCAGTCGCTCGCCCATTGGCGGAAGATGGGCTGGATCATCGGCCCCGACCCGCGCGGCTGGTTCCAGTGTTACTGTCGCAATTATCTGGGCCGCCGGCTGGCCGGGATCGATCGCCGCCAGATCAAGCGCTGGCGCGCCTTCGCCCGCCACGCGCGGCAGATCCGCGCCAATTGCGCGCCGGGCGACCTCGCTTGCCGCCCGCGCCAGCGCCAAGCGCTGTTGCAATGGTCCCACGATCCGTTCATCTAAAGCCCGCAATGCCGATCCCCGACCACGCCTTCGCCCATGTGCCGCACCTCAAGGACAAGATCATCGATCCCGAGCGCTCCTTCTACCGGGTGACGAGGGAGACCTTCTGGAGCGCGGACAAGATCACCGACAACGCCGCGACGCTCGCCAACCACCTCTTGACCCACGAGCAACGCGACGCATCGCGCGCCATGACGCTCGCCGGCAGGCCGCACGGCGATTTGTGGCTGTTCGCCTATGGCTCGCTGATCTGGGATCCGGCCGTCACCTTCGAGGAGGTGCGGCTCGCCGGCCTCGATGGCTTCCACCGCAGCTTCTGCCTGTGGCTCCATGTGGGGCGCGGAACGGAGGGGACGCCGTCGCTGATGCTGAACCTCGACCACGGCGGCGAGGCCCGCGGGCTGGCGTTCCGCATTCCCGCCGCCCAAGTGGCGCACGAGACCGAGGTGCTGTGGCAGCGCGAGATGTTCGTCGAGGGCTACCGGCCGCGCTTCGTCGAGGCCGCGACTCCGCAGGGCCCGGTCGAGGCGCTGACCTTCACCATCGACCGGAAAAGCAGGCGCTACGCGGGGGGCATGGACCTGGAGCGGACGGCCCGCGTCATCGCGGCGGGCGGCGGCCCGCTCGGCACCAATCTCGACTATCTGGAGAACCTGATCACCCATCTGAAGCTCGTTCGAATCGAGGACGAGGCGATGGCGCGGCTGCTGGCGCGGACCCGCGAGATCGCGGCCAAGCCTTAGATTCGCGAATAGACCGGGAGGAAACCCCATGAAGATCGACGGCGCCTGCCTTTGCGGCCACATAACCTACGAGGCCGAGATCGACCCCGAAAAGGTCCTGATCTGCCATTGCACCGATTGTCAGACCAATTCGGGCACCGCCTACGGCGTCGTCGCCGGCGTCGTCGAGAACCGCTTCAAGCTGCTGAGCGGCGAGCTCAAGACCTTCGAGAAGACCGCCGACAGCGGCGCCCGGCGCGAGCTCGCCTTCTGCCCCGAATGCGGCACCCGGATCTACGCCAAGCCCGCCGACGAGAAGAGCTCGTTCTTCGGCCTGCGCGCCGGCACCATCACCCAGCGCGGCGAGCTTAAGCCCAAGGCCCAGCTCTGGACCCGCTCGGCGCTCGACTGGGTGACGGATCTGCGCGGAATTCCCGGAATCGACAAGCAGCGCGCCTGAGGGACGAGGCACGGACCGCACCTGGTCCACGCCCCATGAACGAGGGAGCCGGTTGAAGGGCGCTATCTGTGCCCGCGGCCGCGGTTGCCGGCGCCGCCGGCGAACGCGCCGCGGCTTTGCAGAGACTGCGCCTGAAACGGCCTGGTGCCGCCGAGCGAGCTCGGATCGTCGGGCTTGCCCGCCCAATCGGGCTTGCCCGCCCAATCAGGTTGCCCCGGAGGGTCCGCTTTTCCGAACAGACCGTTGGAAGAAGCCGACCATCCCGCCCAGGAGGGCGGACCGGCGCCATCGGCGGGGGGACCCATTTGAGCGCCGGCCGCCGAGGCTCCGCCCGCCAAGGCCGCGGTCACCGCGAAAGAGAACAAAACAGATCGGAACTGCGTGCGCATTTCGTGCCCTCTCTTATTCCTTGGTGTTGGCCCAAACATGAACCTCGATAACGGCGAATTTTTGTTGTCTGCCGGTCGCATGGGACCAGGCACCCCGCCGGAGCCTCGCTCAGGAGCCCTCGTCCCTGCCGCCAATCTCCGCCTCGATCGCCTCCATGTCCGCGTCGGAGAAGCCGAAATGGTGGCCGATCTCGTGCACCAGGACGTGCGTCACGATGGCCCGCAGCGCCTCGCCCGAACGCCGCCAGTAATCGAGGATCGGGCGGCGGTAGAGATAGATCATGTCGGGGAGCGCGCCGCTGTCGGCGACGCTCTTATGGGCGAGGTCGAGGCCGTGATAGAGGCCGAGGATGTCGTAAGGGCTCTCGAGCCCCATGGCCTCCACCACCTCTTGGGTGGGAAAGTCGTCGACCCTGACGACGACGTCGCGCAAATGGTCGCGAAACTGCGGCGGCATGTCGTCCTCCACCTCCCGCGCCATCGCCTCGAAATCGGCGATGCTGGGCGCCCGCAACGAATACCGGCTGATCACGCTACGCCGCTCCTTGCCATCGACGCCTCCCTCAATAGTCCACGCGCTCGAGATAAAGGCCGTGGGCCGGCGCCACCGGCGCGCAGGCGGCGCGGTCGCGGGCCTCGAGCGCGCGCTTGACGTCGCCGAGGCCCCATTTGCCCTCGCCCACGAGCTTCAGCGCGCCGACCATCGAGCGCACCTGGTTGTGCAGGAAGGAGCGCGCCTCCGCCTCGATGTGGATGATGCCCTTCGCGCGCCGGACGTCGAGCCTGTCGAGCGTCTTTTGCGGCGATTTCGCCTGGCACTGGACCGAGCGGAAGGTGGTGAAGTCGTGGTTGCCTAGGAGCGCCTTGGCGGCGACGTTCATCGCCCGCGTGTCGAGCCGCTTGGGCACCTGCCAGGCGCGCTCGCGCTCGAGCGCCAGCGGCGTGCGCCGGTCGACGATGCGGTAGAGATAGGTGCGCTTCCGGGCACTGAAGCGGGCGTCGAAGCCGGGATCGACCTCCTCGCAATCGAGCACGGCGACGGGGTCGGGGCGCAGATGGGCGTTAAGCGCGTCGCGGATCGTGCCGCAGGGCCACGCCTTGGCGAGGTCGAAATGGGCCACCTGACCCAGCGCATGGACGCCCGCGTCGGTGCGCCCGGCGCCGTTGACACGGACCGCGTCGCCGCTGAAGGTCTGAAGCGCGCGCTCGAGCGCGCCCTGCACCGAGGGGCCGTTCGCTTGAGCCTGCCAGCCGACGAAGGGCGTGCCGTCATATTCGATCTTGATCCGGTAGCGCGGCATGGTGAGCGAGAGATGCCCGTTCGCGGCCACGCCTTCAAGTCTCTCGCCGCCCTTTGCGCCCTCGGATGACGCGGCGTATGCCGGGCGCGACGCGAATCGTCACGAGAACGCCAGCCCGGTCAGCCGGCCCTACTTGCAGACCTTGGCGCCAGCCGTGCAGACGGCCGTCGAGATCACGCCCTTCCAGCAAACGGTGTAGGAGGTGGCGGTGCGGACGTCGGGCCGCAGGTAAAGGTCCCCCGTAACCCTGGAGCGCCAATAGGGGTTGGGCCGCATCGCATGGCCCTCGATGGTGACGCCGTTCGACCGCCAGCCCGAGTTGCGTCCCTGCCGGGCGCGCCATTGGGCGATGGTCTCCTTGAGGCCCGATTGCGCGCGCTGGGCCGCGCTTCGCTTTGAACCTCCATCCCAGGTGACCCCAAACAGATGGCAGTCCCGCTTGACCGGCTCCGCCTCGGCGGTTTCCTCCTCCGAAGCGTCTTCCTTGGCCGCTTCTTCCTTGGCCGCGTCTACCTTGGCCGCGTCTTCCTTGGCCGCGTCTACCTTGGCCGCGTCTTCCTTGGCGCTATCCTGCGCCCGCAGCTGGTGGGTGGTGGCGGTCAGCGCGAGCGCCGCGCTGAAAAACATGATCGGCAGTGTAACCCGCATTGCGTGCCCCCTATTTCCTTGGCTTAGTCCAAGGATTAGCACTTGCAGCTGCGCCGAACAATGAGCGCCGCGCATGACGCGAACCCTACGAAACAACGCCGCTGGTGGAGACGATGACCGGCCGCCCCCGAGACTAATAGCGGGCCCGCGAAGCCCATTGCGACCCCCCTCCGGCGGTGCGACCGGGCCTGATGTGGGAGGCCCAGGGCGAGCCGCCAGAGACGGTGCGCCCGGCGCGCGGCCGGCTGCTGGCGTTTGCCGAACGCGTCTTGCGCCGCGGCGCGGCTTGGGCGGGGAAGCGCGCCGGGTCGTAATCCCTGAACCGCCAGTTCTCCATCGGACTCGCCCAGGGCGAGCCCCGCTCGACCGTCAGCCCGCCCTTGACTGCGCCGCGCCAGGGCGAGCCTTGGCGGACCGTGAGGCCCGGCCGAATGTGCCCCGCCCAAGGCGAGCCCCGCTCGACGGTGAGTCCGGGCGCGATCCGGCTGCGGTATGGCGAACCCCCCTGGTCGGTCGGCCCGCCGGTGAACCGCCCGCAATAGGGATGGGCCGGGCTCACGGTCATGCCACCATGGAGGATCGCCGGTCCGTCGCGCCCAGCCAGGCGGCGCGGACTGGCGCAGGCCTCGCCCGTGGCCCAGGGGCGGTCGAGCCGGTAATAGGGCGGAAAGCGCGTCTGCTCGGGCAAATCGAAGGCGGCGAAGGACCGGAACGATCCATGGACCTCCCCGCCCTTGATCAGGCGTGGTCCCTGGCGCAACCGGGCGTGCGCCGTCCTGGGCGCGCGCCGGCCGACCGGTCCCACGCTCCGGCGACCGCCCTTCCGGGACGCGAGGCCGTCGAACCCGCGCGCGGTTCCCTCGTCCCTCAAATGACCATGCGAGGCGAAGGGCGAATGGCTGCGCGCGCGCCGGCCGGGCTCGGGGGTGAAGGGGGAGCTGGAGCGCTCACGCGGGCCGGACTTGGGATCGAAGGGATTGCCGGGCCGGTCGCGAAGGTTCGCCAGGCGCGCCTTCGAGTCCTTCGCCCTGCGTCCGTCCGCGCGCCGTTCCCGCGCGCCGTCTCGGTCGCGGTGCATGGCCCTCGCGGCCTTGAGATCCTCCCGCCTCGCGAAGGGCGAGGCGGCAACATCCTTCAGATCGGGCTCCTGGTCGAAGGGGCTTTCCAGCCGGTCCTGGAGCTTGGCCTCTAGAGCCTTTCGGTTCCCGCCGCGCTGCCGCTCATGGGCCCCGTGGGTCCGGCGGAGCGCGTCCCCGGCGGCTTCGAGCTGCTCGGCCGCCGCGAAGGGCGAGGCGGCGGCGTCCTTCAGGTCGGGCTCCTGGTCGAAGGGGCTCTCGCCGCGTTTGCCGGTCCCCGGACCGACGAAGAGCTGGTTGCCGGCGCGGCGCGCCACCGTGACGTTTCCGATCCGATCCGCCGCAGCGAAGGGCGAACGGGCAAGCTCCCGCGGAGTCGGGTTGAAGGGATCGTCCGGGCGTCCGGCCGCCGGTTCGGCAAGGGCGGGGCCCGCATGGCGAGGACGGCCGGACCACGGCCGGTGAGCGCGGCCGTAGCTAGAGTGGCGGTAGGGACCGGCACGATCGAAGGCCGAGGAATGCCTGAAAGTACCGCCGCGAATGACGCGCACGCCGTGGGAGCGGACTTCCTCGGAGCGTTGAACCAGCCGCACCCCGCCCGCGTAAAGCGTGACCCGCGGCTCCGCGGCGACGGCGTGCCGGGCGTGGGCGAAGGATGAGCAAAGGACGAGCCCGGCGGCAATGAGCGCGCGGGCGGCGATACGCAGAACTGGCACGGCGCACTCCCCGACCTGACTGGGCGGGCCTCCTCGTCCCGCCATACTAGCCCAAATGGGAAGCCCTGTCGCCAGTTTGACCGGTTGCCGTTAACCGCCGAGCCGGGTGCCTGCGGGGAGCGCCAGGCCGCGCTGAAATTCGCCAGCCTCCATCGGCCGCTTACCGGCGCGCTGCAGCTCGAGGAGCCGCACAGCGCCCTCGCCGCAGGCGACGAGCAGCCGGTCGTCAAGCACTTCGCCGGGTGCGCCCGATCCCTCTTCTAGCGCCGAGGCCAGCACCTTGAGCCGCTGGCGCCCGCCCTTGGCCGCGACCTCGAACCAGGCGCCGGGCGCGGGCGAGAGCGCGCGGATCCGATTGTGTACGCCCCGCGCCTCCCCCGACCAGTCGATGCGGGCCTCGTCCTTGGCGATCTTGCGGGCATAGGTGACGCCCGTCTCCTCCTGTGGCACGCAGTCGAGGCTCTCGCGCTCGAGCGCGGCGAGCGCGCGCGCCATCAGCCCCGCGCCGATGGCGGCGAGCTCGTCATGCAGCCCGCCCGCCGTCTGGTCGTGGCCGATCGCGACCCGCTCGGCGAGGCAGATGGGGCCCTCGTCGAGACCCTCGCTCATGCGCATCACCATCACGCCGGTCTCGGCGTCGCCCGCCATGATCGCGCGCTGGATGGGGGCCGCGCCACGCCAGCGGGGCAGCAGCGAGGCGTGCAGGTTGAAGCATCCCAAACGCGGGGCCTCGAGGATCGCGGCAGGCAGGATCAGCCCGTAGGCGACGACCACCGCGGCGTCGGCGCCGTGGGCGGCGAACTGGCCGGCGGCCTCGGGGGATTTCAACGCCGCCGGCGTCAGCACCTCAAGCCCCGCCTGCGCGGCGAAGACGTGGACCGGCGATTGGCGCGCCGCCATGCCGCGGCCGGCCGGGCGCGGTGGCTGGGTGTAGACGGCGGCCACCTCGTGGCCCGCATAGAGCAGCTCCGAGAGCGTCGGCACCGCGAATTGGGGCGTGCCCATGAAGACGATGCGGAGCATGGCCGCCCCCTCCCCGCGGCCGACCTAGGCCACCACCGAATCCGACTTCTTCGATTTGACCAACTTCTTGACCACCATGTCGCGCTTCAGCCGCGAGAGATAGTCGATGAAGAGCTTGCCCTCGAGGTGATCGATCTCGTGCTGGACGACGGTGGAAAGCAGGCCCTCGCAGACCATTTCGCGGATCTCGCCCTCGCGGTCGATGTAGCGCACCCGGCAGGAATTGGGCCGCTCGATCTCGGCGAACACCTCCGGGATCGAGAGGCAGCCTTCCTCGTGGGTCCGCATCTCGCCCGAGCGCTCGAGGATCACTGGATTGACCATGAAGATCGGGTTCTTCTTGGGCTCCTCGCCCACCTCGCCCTCGCCTTCCGCCTCGCTCTCGGCGACGTCCATCACCAGCAGGCGGCGCGGCACCGCGACCTGGACGCCCGCAAGCCCCAGCCCCGGCGCGTCGTACATGGTCTCCAGCATGTCGTCCATCAGCCGGCGCAGCTCATCGTCGACGCGCTCGATGGGCGCGCTGCTCTGGCGCAGCAGCGGATCGGGCAGGGTTATGATGTCGAGCTTGGTCATTGGAATGCGCCGGTTTGCATCACTGACATAAGGAGAAGCGCATGACCGGTCAACCGGGGCGGCGGGCGGGTGACCGAGGCGTTTCGGTGCAACGAACCGAATGACCGCGAATCAGTCTATAGCTTGGGTGATGTTCCAGGATCCGATCGAGATCGGCGGGGCGGCGATCGACCCGGCGCTGGCGCTGCTGGCGCTCGCGGCCGCCGGGGTGCTGCTGCTCGCCGTGCTGGCGGTCGTGGCGGTCGCCCACCTCGCCAAGCGCTCGCGCGAGGCCGAGGCGCGCGGCGCCGAGGCGAGCC
>CAYVYD010000076.1:0-7883 GCA_964454415.1 uncultured Hyphomicrobiaceae bacterium
ATTGAAAAACAATACGAAAAAATCTGGCATCGGCTTTGCAGATCACTTCCCCAGATGCGTAGCGTGGCTCCCCGGGGGAGTCGGTTCAGTAATGGAGAAGTATCATGGGTGTTTTCGGTGCCATGCAGACGGCGATCACCGGTCTGCGCGCGCAAGCGGCGGCGCTTGGCCATATCTCGAACAACATCGCCAATTCCCAGACCACCGGCTATAAGCGGACCGATACCACCTTCTCGGATCTGGTCCCCGGCAGCCCGGCGCGCCAGCAGGCGCTTGGCGTGGTTCAGGCCTTTTCCCGGCCGACCAACACGGTCCAGGGCGACATCACCAAATCGGACGTACGCACCTTCATGGGCATCAACGGCGACGGCTACTTCATCGTCGGCGCCCGCGAGGAGACCATCGACGGCGTGCCGGTGTTCAGCGACGAGGCCCTCTATACGCGGCGCGGCGACTTCGAGTTGGACAGGAACGGATATCTGGTCAACGGCGCCGGCTACTACCTCAAGGGCCTGGAGATCGACCCGACCACCGGCAATGTGAGCGGCAGCGTGCCCGACTTCATCCAGGTCACCAACGACTTCCTGCCGGCCTCGGCCACCACCCAGATCACCTATCAGGCGAACCTGGCCTCGACGCCGAAGACGTCCTCCTACGATCCTCTGGTGCCGAACAGCGAGCTGTTGGCCGCTGGCGGCTATGCGGTCGATCCGCGGGCGGGCGGCGCCGGCGTCGTTCAGGCCAACGACAACACGCTGTTCCTGAGCCAGTCCATCGCTGGCGGCGCGGTCACCGCCCACGACGCGCTCGGCGCCTCGATCGACGTTCAGTTCCGCTGGGCCAAGATCGACAGTGTCGCCAGCGGCGGGTCCGACACCTGGAACCTGTATTATCTGACCGACAGCGCCGCCACCGGCGCGGGCACCATGTGGAAGAACGCCGGCCAGGACTACACCTTCGATTCAACCGGCGTGCTCGCCCCCTCGCTTCCGAGCGTCACGATCTCCGGCCTTTCGGTGAACGGCGTCAATCTCGGCAACATCCCGCTGATTCACGGCGCCGGTATCACTCAATTCGCCGATTCGAGCGGTGCGGCGACGATCACCGATATCGATCAGAACGGCAGCGCCGCCGGCGAATTCAGCGGGATCTCGGTATCCGAGGAAGGCCGCATCATCGCCTCCTACACCAACGGCCGCGTGATCGAGGTCGCCGAGGTGACGCTGGCGAGCTTCCTGGCCGACGGTTTCCTGGAGAAGGCGGACGGCAACGCCTTCCGCCAGACGATCGAGTCGGGCAACGCCATCCTGGGCGCCCAGGGCAAGCTGGTCGGCGCGGCGCTGGAGTCCTCCAACACCGATATCGCCGATGAGTTCTCGAAGCTGATCGTCACCCAGCAGGCCTACGCCGCCAACACGCGGGTGATCTCGACCGGCGAAGAGATGCTGCAAGAAGTGTTGAACATGCTGAGATAGCCCCCCCACTCCGCGGCTTTGGACCGGGGCCGTTCGCCCCGGTCCCTAGCCCGGAGGCAAAGCCGGGCAGATCGCAATGGGTCTTTTGAATGCCTTGAGTGCCGCGAATTCCGGTCTCCGCGCCACGGAGACCGGGCTTGCGGTCGTCTCGCGCAACATCGCCAACGCCGAGACTCCCGGCTACACGCGCAAGACCGTCGCGCAGGGCCCGCTCACCGTCGGCTCCAGCACCTTCGGCGTCGAGTCGGCGAGCGTCACGCGCTCGGTCAACGCCTTCCTGCAGGCGCAGCTCCGCATCGAGACCTCCCAGTTCAACGGGCTCGACATTCGTCAGCGGTTCCTCGAGCGCATCGACGAGCTGTTCGGCGAGCCCGGCGGGGCCAACGCGCTCGACACGCTGGTCAACAACTTTTCCCAATCGCTGCAGCAGCTCACCTCGGCGCCCGAATCCTTCGCTGCGCGTGAGGCGGTGGTGGCCGACGCCACCGCCTTCTCCCAGCAGCTCCGCCAGCTCTCGGCCAACGTCCAGGCCCAGCGTCAGCACGCCGAGGACCTGATCGGGGATGCGGTCGACGACATCAACGCGGCGCTTCAGAAGCTCGCCGTGATCAACGGACAGGTCGGAATCGACGCGCTCTCGGACCTGCGCGCCGACATTCTGGACGAGCGCGACAAGCTGATCGACCAGCTCGCCGGCCAGCTCGAGATACGGGTTCACGAGCGCGACGACGGATCGGTTCTCATCACCACCGCCAGCGGCAATACCCTGCTCGACGGCAAGGCCGCGCAGCTCAGCTTCGACCGGCACGGCAATATCGGCGCCCAATCCCTCTACAATACCGATCCCGCCCAGCGCGGCGTTGGAACGGTCACGCTAGTCTCCGCCAACGGGCTCAAGATCGACCTGATCGAGCACGGCATTCTGGGGGAGGGGAGGATCGGCTCGCTGATCGACCTGCGCGACGACACCCTGGTCGAGACCCAGGCCCAGCTCGACGAGATCGCACATTCCTTCGCCGCGGCGCTCTCCACCAAGACGGTCGATGGAAGCGCCGCCTCTGCGGGCGCGCAGACCGGCCTGGAGGTCGACATCACCGGCCTCCAGCCGGGCAACGCGATCAGCCTCACCTACACCGCGACGCCGCCCGGCACGCCGCAGACAGTGACCATCATCCGGGTCGACGACGCGAGCCAATTGCCGCTCCCGGCGGACGTGACCGCGGATCCCGACGACACGGTGATCGGTGTCGATTTCTCGGGCGGCATCGCCGCCGCGGCGGCCGCGATCGACGCGGCGCTCGGCGCCGGCGTCAGCGTTTCGGCGCCGGGCGGCAACGTGTTGCGGTTCCTCGACGACGGGGCCGCCGCTACCACCGACATCGACGCCTTGAGCGCGGCCGTCACCTCGACGGCGCTGCAGGACCACGGCATCCAATTGCCGCTGTTCGTCGACCTCGGCACGCCGAACCAGGTCTATTCGGCGAGCCTCGATTACGGCTCGCAGAAGGTCGGCTTCGCGGGACGGATCGGCGTCAATCAGGCGATCGCCCAGGACAACGAGCTGCTGGTCCGCTACGCCTCCTCGCCGCGGACGCCCTTGGGCGACAACGCCCGCCCGCTCGATCTGATCGCCCGGTTGAGCGAGCAGAGCTTCACCTTCCATCCCTCTTCGGGCATCGGCAAGGCGCAGGATCCATTCACCAGCACCGTCACCGACTTCGTCGGACGGGTGGTGAGCTACCAGACCGGGCAGGCCGACCTCGCCAAGCGCGACCTCGACTCCCAGGACATCGTCGTCACGGCGCTGCGCGAACGGCACGAGGCCGACATCGCCGTCGACGTCAACGAGGAGCTGTCGCAGTTGATCGCGTTGCAGAACGCCTTCGCCGCCAACGCCCGGATCATTCAGGCGGTGGACGAGCTGATGCGCCTCGTGCTGCAGATGTAGAGGCTTGAAATGGCATCGACCCTGATCACATCGGCCCCCGGCATCAACCGCTCGATCGCGGAAAGCCGCCAATCGCTGTTCGACCTGCAGCGTCAGCTCGCCACCGGCAAGGCGGTCAAGACCTATGGCGCCCTCGGCCAGGACCGCAGCACCAATCTCTCCCTGCGCGGCGAGCTCAAGCAGATCGAGGGCTACGAGAGCACCATCTCCCAGGTGAACATCCGCCTCGACGTGCTGCAGCAGTCGCTCGGGCGGCTGCGCGACGTCGTCTCCGAGACGCGCTCGGAGACCTTCGTCAACGCCTTCGAGATCTCCTCCGGCGGCCAGACGCTCTATCAGCTCACCACCGCCGGGCGCTTCGACGAGGTGATCGCGCTGCTCAACACCAGGGTCGGCGACCGCTATCTCGCGGGCGGCCGGGAAATCGAGAAGCCGCCGGTGCTCACGCCCGATGAGATCCTGAATGGCAGCGGCGCCAAGGCGGGCTTCAAGCAGGTGGCCGAGGAGCGCCGGCTGGCGGATCTGGGCGCCGACGGGCGCGGGCGGCTAGTGCTGCCGGCGCCGGGAGGTGCCGCCGTCAGCCTCGCCGAGGACGCCGCCGGCCATCCCTTCGGATTCAAGCTCGACGCGGTCGCCTCCAACCTGACCGGCGCCACGGTTACCGGGCCGGCCGGCGCGCCGTCCACCATCGGCGTCACCTTCTCGGCGACCCTGCCCCGGGACGGCGACAGAATCGAGATTACCCTCGACCTTCCCGACGGGACCCAGGACCAGATCAAGCTGGTGGCCCGCGGCGGTGCGGCCGGCGACGGCGAGTTCCAGATCGGCGCCGACGAGACGGCGACGGCCGCCAATTTCCAAGTCGCCCTCGATAGCGCGATCCAATCGGCCGCGCAGCGCTCGCTGAGCGCGGCCTCGGCCTTCGCCGCGGCCGACGACTTCTTCGACTTCGGCGCCGCCACGCCGCCCCAGCGGGTGGCGGGGCCGCCCTTCGAGACGGCGACGACGCTGGTGGACGCGACCGCCGCCAATACCGTGTTCTGGTATCAGGGCGAGGTTTCGATCACCCCGGCGCGGCAGAGCGCCATCGCCAAGGCGGACGACTCGGTGCTGGTGCCCTATGGCGCCCGCGCCAACGAAGAGGCCTTCGTCACGGTGATGAAGAGCATGGCCGTGCTTTCCACCGAAACCTTCGGCGCCGGCGATCCCAGCGCCGCGGACCGTTACGAGGAGATCCGCGACCGGGCGGGCGCCGCGCTCGGCTTTCCCGCCGGCACCCAGACCATCGACAGCATCGTCACCGAGCTAACCGTCGCCACCACGACGCTGGGGGCGGCGAAGGCGCGGCACGACGCCAACACCATCCTGCTGCGGGGCTTCGTCGAGGAGAGCGAGAACGCCGACGCCTACGAGATCAGCGCGCAGATCCTATCGCTGCAGAACCGGATCGAAGCCTCTCTGCAGGTGACCGCCTCGCTCAGCCGGCTGTCGCTGGTGAACTTCCTGTAGTCTCCGCTTCCCCTCACATCCGATCACCGGCCGCCGCGCCGCCGCGCGCGCAAAAAAAAAGCGCTGCCCTCATCTCATGCGGGGGCAGCGCCTTTAGTCAGCACCGCTTTGTGGAGATGGGGGTGCTCGATCAAGCGGTGCTGTGCAGTCCGGCCGCGATTTCGCGGTTGATGTTTATCAGGGGTGTCAGTTTTTCCGGCGCCGGATCCGACAGGATGGTCAGCGAGTGCTGGAAGATGAAGGCGCCGAGCGATGCGATGTTGTTCTTGATCTCGAGCGGCAGCGGGTTGTCGGCGTTGGAGACCGAGGAGACGAACACCGTCCAGAGCTGGCGGTTGTAATGCAGCACCGAGGTGAGGTCGCCGCCGGGGCCTTTCCAATCGTCCTTGACATTCTGGAGCTGGGAAGCGGCCTTGAGCAGCAGAGTCGCCTCCAATTCGCGCGGACTCTCGGAGGTCTTCGCGCTCCGGCTGTAAGCCTCAACTGCATTCTGCATGTTCCATCAACTCCTTTTCATACGCGATCAGCGCTTGGGCTTGCTTCAGTGCTTTGTAGTAGAACCCGGTTAATATTTGATTATTGATCGCATCGATTTGGGCCGCCGTGCTGGGGGCGGCCTGCTGCACTTCGCGGATCAGATCGAAGTAGAGATCGAAGTGAACCTTCGGGTCGGTGGCGAAGTACATCATCTGGATCATCAGATAGATGCGCTTGCAGGGCGTGTCGGCGCCGTCGGGCCGCATGATGTCCTTTTCGCGCAGGATGGGCGCGTCGCCGTCGATCACCAGCTTGGCGCGGTGGCCGTTATTGGTGACGATGGACTCGCCGATGATGATGCGCTCGCCGGGCTTTATTTCGACTTTCAGGGACATCGGAATCTGTCGGGTTGCTTATGGAGGGCACATGCGCGGTAAAGGGTTGCGGTGCCCAATTTCATGGCACGATAATATTTTGTTTAGGCTAATAGCTGGTTAACGCGCGGGCCCCGTGGAGTGGCGGTGAACGCCGAAGAGGAGCCGAAAAAAAAGCGGCGGGGGAGGCCCCCGCCGCTCGATCTTGAGGGTTGTCCGGATCTTCGATCAGAAGAGGCGGAGCACGTTCTGGTCCGCCTGAGAGGCCAGCGACAGGGCCACCGAGGAGAGCTGTTGGCGCGTCTGCAGAGCCAGCAGGTTGGCGCCTTCCTCGTTGGTGTCGGCCAATGTCAGGTTGGCCGCGCCGGTCTCGAGCGTGTTGATGATGTTCTTGGTGAAGTCCTGCCTCACCTGAACCAAGGAGAGGTTCGAACCGAACTGCGAAGATTGCGTCCGCAGCGTGGTCAGGGCTTCCGACAAGGCCTCGCGGCGGTTGTCCAGCGCGGTGTTGTCGCTGAACTCGGCCCCGTCGGCGGTTCCGACCGACAGGTTCGTGGTGTTGATTGCACGAACGTTGCCGGCCGAATCCTTGGCCTGGATCTCGATGTTGCTCGAGCCCGTCTCGTTGAAGTTCAGCTTCAGCTTGTCGCCCCGCAGAAGGTTGACGCCGTTGAAGCTGGAGTCGTCAGCGAGCTTGTCGAGCTGAGTCCGCAGCGAGTTGAACGAGTTGATCAAGTCCTTGCGGACGTCGTTGCCGCCGATCGCCACGTTGCTGGAGCTGCCGTCGACGGTGGTCGAGGAAGCGCCCGTGACGGTCAGGGACTCGGTCGACAGGTTCTCCAGACGGAGCAGACCGTTGTCGTTCGAGGCGCGGATCTTGTCCTTGAGGGACGCAGCCGCGTTGATGGTCGAAACCAACTCCTCGACGGTCTTGACGGAGCCGGGCGTCGAATCGGCGGTACCCAACGTCACCGCGCCGAAGAGCGATGCGCTGGAGCCCGTGATCGAGAGCGCCGTGACGCCGTTGTTCTTTGCCCGGACGCCGAGCACGCCACCGCCGGCGTCATAGGCCTCGAAGGCGTGCGAGGATCCAAGCTGGGCGTTGGTCGAGATGATCGCCGTGGCCAGGTCCGCGCCCGTCGTGGCATTCAACGTGATGTTGGAGCCGTTGACGGCGAAGTTGTGGATGCCGTCCGAACCCGTCTGGGTCGCTTGGGTACCGAACACCGTCGTTTCGCCGGCGCCCGACACGGTGATGTCGCCGTCGGCATTGGCAACGCTCTCCAACCGCACCGCACCGCCGTTGTCGACCGCCTGAACGACGCCGTTGAGACCGGATGCGGCCAGGTCGGCGTTGATCGCGTTCAGGATGTCGGCCAGGGTGTTGTTGGCGTCCTCGACGATCACGTTCGCGGTGACACCGCCGAAGGTGACCGAAAAGGCCTGATCGCCAACGTAACCGTCGGACGGATCGTCGGCACCGGCGCCCGCATCATACTGGGCGTCGGCCGCCGCCGCCGGAGCGGCATAGGCCGCGGCGGTGGTGACGGTGGTCTTGGTGCCGTCGCCGGAACCAGCCTGGTTCAACGCGATGTCGACGCCGGTCGCCCCTACCGAACCGCCCGCGAAGGTGAGGTTCTTGGAAGCAGTGGTGCCGATCGTGTTGGTGTCGAGCGTGAAGGACGTGCTCTTGAAGGAGGCGTCCTGACGCGCCTGGTTGATGGTGGCCTGAAGCGACTCGACCGTCTTGGTGATGGCGCTGAGACCGTCGTCGGCCGCCTGGATCGTCTGAATGCCGTTCGAGAGCGAGTCCAGAAGGCGGCTCAGGTCTCCCGCGCGGCTGGTCAGCGACGAGGCGGTGAAGAACGACGTCGGATCATCCAACGCGCTGTTGACCTTCAAGCCCGTGGCGAGACGCTCCTGCGTCTTGGCGAGCGAGGCGGCCGTACTTTGCAGCGAGAGCAGATTGTTCCGCACCGCTGCCGACAGAGTAATATCAGCCATTGATAAAGTTCCCTCTTGAGGTTAATCGCAACTAGTGTCCCTCCTGGAACATCAGCCCCACATGGTCGGGAATTAAACCTAAATTAGTCTTAACGT
>CAYVYD010000076.1:7983-10195 GCA_964454415.1 uncultured Hyphomicrobiaceae bacterium
GGTGCGCAGCAGCGACTCGGAGACGAGCTTCATCGCGTTGAGGGCATCCTCGTTGGCGAGAAGCGATTTCTGAAACGCCTGCTGGTGGACCCGGATCTCCTCGACCCGCTCCGGCGCCGCCATGGCGATGTATTGGGAGTCGCGGGCGAACTGCGCCATTTGCCGCGTCAGCGTCGCGGTCAGCGACGATTTGCGGGCGTGCAGCGCCGTCATGTCCGGAGCGCGGCCCTTGCGCAATTGACCGGTCTCCCGGTCGAGGGTGGAGACGAGCTCGCCGATGGTGAGGGTGAGCTTGGCACACAGCGCTTCGGCGGCCGCGGGCGTGTCGATGCGGGGCGTCTCGTCATGGGTGGCGCGGTCGCCGGTCTGGGGGGCGTTCTGGGTCATCGTTTACTGGCTTCCTGGATTGCGATCATTTCACGGGCGATCTGATCGGCGATGCCGATGCCGCCCTTCCTGGAGATTTCCTTGGCGTATTCGGCGGTCAGCATGGAGCGGTAGGTCTTCTCGCTCGAGCCGCCGCCGAAGGGGGCATCGGTGCCGAGACCGGAGAACATGCCGTCGAGCATGGTGGAGAGAAACACGGCCTCGAACTCCTCTGCCGCCGCGCGGGCCGCGGCCAGGCTGGGCTTCGCGCCATTGCCGCCGGCGACCGCGCCGCGCGCGGCGCGGTTCAGTTGCGGCGTCGTATTGGCCAGCCGGCCGATCTCGATGCCGGCCGTCATCACATCACCTCGATTTCGGCCTGCAAGGCGCCCGCCGCCTTCACCGCCTGGAGGATGGCGATCATGTCGCGTGGGCCGATTCCGAGCGCGTTCAGGCCGTCGACCAGCTCGTGCAGGCTCACCCCGCCGCCGACGATCGCGAGCCTGTTGTTGGCCTCGTCGTCGGCTGAGACCTGGGTGCGCGGCACCACCACGGTGCGGCCGCCCTCGGAGAAGGGCTCGGGCTGGCTCACTTGCGGCGTCTCGGTGATGGTGACGGTCAAATTGCCCTGGGCGATGGCGACGGTGCTGACGCGCACGTCGCGTCCCATGACGATGATGCCGGTCTGCTCGTCGATGACGATCTTGGCCGTCTGGTCGGGCTCGATGCGGAGCTGCTCGATATCCATCAGCATCGACACCAAATCGCCCTTGTAGGCTGGGGGGAGGTCGAGGCGGATGGTGGCGGGGTCCAGGGGACGCGCGACCGGAAGCGCGGTGAATGCGTTGATGGCGACGGCGACCCGTTTGGCGGTGGTGAGGTCGGGGTTGCGCAGGGCGAGCCGCAGGGTGCGCTGAAGCTTGAGATCGAACTTGATCTCGCGCTCGATGATGGCGCCGTTGGAGATGCGCCCAACCGTGGGCACGCCCCGCGTCACCGAGGCGGCGTCGCCCGAGGCGTTGAACCCGGCGATGGCGACGGCGCCCTGGCCGACCGCATAAACCTCGCCGTCGGCGCCGTGCAGCGGCGTCACCAGGAGCGTGCCGCCCTGCAGGCTCTCCGCGTCGCCCAGCGCGCTCACCGTGACGTCGATTCGGGTGCCCTGGGTGGCGAAGGGTGGCAGGTTGGCGGTCACCATGACGGCGGCGACGTTGGCGGTGCGCAAATCCGCATCGTGGGTGTTGACGCCGAGCCGCTCCAGCATCGCCTGCAGGCTCTGCTTGGTGAAGGGCGCGTTGCGCAGCGAATCGCCGGTGCCGTTAAGGCCGACCACTAGCCCGTAACCGACGAGCTGGTTCTCGCGGATGCCCTCGAAGTCGACCAGGTCCTTCACCCGCGAGGCAGCCTCGGCGGGAAGAAAGAAGGCTGGGATCAGGCAGGCGAGGCCGGCAAGAGCGAGCGCCCACAGGCCCAGGCCTCGCGAACGGCGGGCCGTCTTCTCCTGATCCCAAGACAATGTGCTTTTCATGTGATCGGCCCCGATGGGTGCGGCGCGCGCCGCTGGCTCCCAAGGGACGAAGCGAAAAGCGTGCCACCTTTAAGGATCTTAGGAACTATGAATAACTAATTGATATATAATATGAAAAATGAATAGTAGGGAGAATGTGGCGCGGCCATGCGGCAGCACATTCTTTCCGGGGGCGGCAAAATTTTCCGCCCTTTAACCGCCCATTAAGCATGCGCTCCCACAGTGGCGGACCATAATGTGGATAAAGGAACGGGGATAGGCCATGCGCGTCACGGGCGCTTCGCGGGCACGCGGTGTCGCAACGGCAAAATCGACGCG